>DATIEF010000180.1:0-2532 GCA_035455865.1 Gemmatimonadales bacterium
TTCAGCTTCGGCTTCGACTTGCCGGACATCCTGCCCTCCAAAGCGTTACGGTAAGTGATTGAAGAACCGCGCGTTAGCACTCACTGCGGACGAGTGCCAGACGGCGGGAACAATAAGCCCGTCACGGCCGATGTCAACCGGCCAGCGTGGCGAGCACTCTGGCAAGGGGAGTGCCAGCGCGGGTGCGTCAGAATGACAGTAGCGGGTGGCGAGTGGCGGGTGGCGGGTGAACAGCGCGCTGGCAACGACGGGCCACGCGCCACGCGCCACCCGCTACGCGCACCTACAGATCGAACCTCAGCTCCATCCCGATGTACGACGTCTGCTGGGTATAGAACTGCCGCTGGGTGCTGGGGCCGTCGTACCCGATGACCGACAGGCTCAGCCGGCGCCACCCCTGCTCGCCGTCGGGGAAGGAGACGCCCACCCGCACCGACTTCCCCGCCCGCCAGTCGGTCTCGGCGGCCCCATCGAGGAACACGCCGCCGACCACCTGGGTCCGCTGGCCCAGGAAGCGGAAGCTCGGCCCCTTGTAGTCCACCCCGGCACTCAGGCCCCCCTTGGGGAGGTGGAGCTCATCGGTGTAGGCGTAGTGCACGCCGGCTGCGAGGCGCCAGGGGCCGGTGGTGTAGAACCCCCAGCCGTTGAGCGTCATCCGGGTCCAATCGATCCGCTTGGCCAGCGCCGAGTCGGCGGCGAAGACTTGCGCGTATTCGTCGCCCAAGTGGCTCGACTCGTGGAGCACCTCGCCGACGACGGTCCACTTCGGCGTGAGCGCGAACTGCCCGTTGATGCCGACCAGCCAGTCGTCGCTGATCTGGGAGGACTTGGGGTCGTCCATCCGGTAATGCGCCACCACCGCCGCGCCGAAGCCGAGCGTGATCGGCAGCGGACCCCGGCGGAAGGCGTAGACCGGGAAGTTCTCCCCTTCCACCACTTCGGCCTCGGTGCCGGGGCCGAACTTGTCGTCGGCGGTGTTGACGCGGATGTAGCGCCCGGCGAACGCCCAGGTCCGGGGGGAGGCCCAGGGCAGCTCGAACCGGGGTGCGGCGGGGAAGATCCGGGACTGGGCCGCAAGCGGCCCGGGGACGAGGATGGCCAGCGCGGCCAGGAGGCGCGGCAGGGCGCGCGACAGCGGATGGTGGGTGCGCATGGGGCGCCAATATACCCAGGGCGGCACGACCGGGGAGGCATTCCAACGATTTCCTGATGCGGCGGGGCTGGCCAATCGGAAGGGAACCTTCTACACATACTCATAGTTCTCACGGGGCCGGGCGTGCGCTCGGCGGCCCCTGGAGCTGACGGAGCGTGTGAACGTGCTGATCCCCCTGTTGGCCGTCGTACTGTACGCGCAGCGTCCCGCCCCACCCGCGCCCGAGCAGGGCGTGCAGGTGGTGGTGGACTCGGGCCGTCACGAAGTGTCGATCGTGACCGGGCCCTACGACCTGACGCCCGCCCCTCCCGGCGACATGGCCGAGATGCACCACGAGGTCCAGCCGGTGCTGCGGTTCCGGTGGCCGGTGGACGGCTGGCTGCGGGGCTCCCGGCTGGTCATCACGGATGCGTTCGGGCATCCCCTCGACCACCGCCTGGTCCACCACCTCAACCTGATCAACTTCTCCCGGCGCCAGCTCTTCTATCCGCTCTACGAGCGCCTGCTGGCGCTGGGAGAGGAGACCGGGAGCATCGACCTGCCCCGCACCGTCGGCGTGCCGGTCCGGGCCGGGATGCCGATGGGGTTCGTGATCATGTGGGACGACCGCACCGGCGCGCCGATCCGTGGCGTCCGGGCCCGGCTCATCCTGGAGTGGACCCCCGCCAACCAGCAGCCGCGGCCGGTGGATGTGCTCCCGGTGTACCTCGACGTCCGCGACCCGGTCGGGCGGAGCGCGGCGTTCGACCTTCCGGCCGGGCGCTCCACCTTCCACGCCGACTACACCCTGCCCACGAGCGGCCGGATCATCGCCGTCGGCGGCCACATCCACGACTACGGCACCGGCATCACGCTCGACGACATCACCTCCGGCACCCCCCGGAACGTGGTGCGCCTGGGCACCCGTCTCGACCCGAGCGGGGCCATCGAGTCGGTGGACCGACGGTATCCGGGCATCGCCGGGGCCGGGATCCACCTCACCGCCGGGCACCGGTACCGGATCACCGGCAGCTACGACAATCCGACCGGCCGTACGATCCCGGATGGAGCGATGGTCCACCTCATTTATCTTTTCACCCCGGATCGGACCGCAGACTGGCCGTCGATGGCCAGCGCCGACTCCGGCCTGGCGGCGGACCTGGCGTGGCTCGACCGGCCACCTCCCGCCGACAGGATGCACGACGCATCGGGGACGGGACACGCCCACCCGGCCAACGGGTCGCACTGACCGGCGGCGGCCGCCCCGCGCCTTCACCTGCACCAGGATCCCATAACTCCCATGTTCGCACCTTTGCTGCTCGCCCTCGCGGCCCTGCAGGCCCCCGCCCCCGGCACGGTGACCGTCACGGTCGACTCGGCCCACCACGACGTCGTGGTGA
>DATIEF010000181.1:0-5972 GCA_035455865.1 Gemmatimonadales bacterium
ATGGTGCGCCAGCGGTTCGTCCGCTCGCCCGACCTCGCCCCCAGCCGTGCCGAATTGCGGGCGCGGCAGACGGCCTCGCCCGTCCAGGCCGAGGTCCCCCCTTCGTCACCGACCGCGCCAGGCGCGCGTCCCACCGGGCGCCGGGCGCGCCGGGAGCACTAGCATGGGATTCCTCAAGATTCCCCAGCCCGTCCTGATTCCCGGCGAAGTCACCGAGCCGGTGAACGTGGCCTCCACGGGCACCACCATCCCGAACTACGGGCAGACCATCGTGAAGTCGACGGTGGCGCTGCGCACCTATGTCCTCCAGGCGCCGACCGCTGGGGTCAATAAGGTGCTGTTCTGCACCAACGCCACCACGTCCCTGCTGGCCAAGGTGACGTTCGGCTCCGCCGTCAGCGTGTTCGCCAACGTCGGGCAGGGCTCGACCCTGCACTCGGTGAAGTTCAACCACCCGAACCAGTCGATCTCCCTGATGGGCCTGTCCTCGACCCGGTGGCTCATCACGGGCAGCAATAACAGCCCGACGTTGTCCACGTCGAGCTAAGCCGTTTCCGCAGGCAGGGCGCGAGACGCCCGTCAATCACTCTCCCAAGAGGAGCACAACTGATGGGCACGAAGCGCAAGACGGTGGACGCGGGGCCAAAGGTCGCCATTGTGGGGTTCACCCAATCGCGGAACTTGGCCCCGTATGCGGACCCGGCGTGGGAAATCTGGGGGCTGAACGACCTGTACCTCGATATGCCGGTGCTGCAAGATGTGGCGCGGCTGCGGTGGTTCCAGGTCCACAAGTGGCAGGAGCTGGCGAGCCATAAGGTGGTCGATGTCACCAGCGACCCGCTCAACTTTGCGGGTGGCCCGCCCCACCCTCGTGACGCCAACCACGTCGCGTGGCTCCAGTCGATGGCGAAGAAGATTCCCATCTACCTGCTGGAACCCCGCCCCGAGGTGCCGGAAGCCCGCCTCATCGACCGCGAGGCGCTGTACCGGTACTTCTCGTTCGATGGGGTGAAGCGGAACCACTACTTCACCAACACCATCAGCTGGCAGCTCGGCGTCGCCATCATGGAGATGGTGCCCGAGCCGGGTGGGCGGGCGGTGCCGGGCGCGGAGTTGGGCGTCTGGGGCGTCGACATGATGATGGCCGGGGGCCAGGGCTCCGAATACGGCTATCAGCGCCCGAGTTGCGAGATGCTGCTGGGCTGGGCGCGCGGCGCGGGGATCGTGGTGCATATCCCGGACGAGTCCGACCTGTGCAAGACGGCCTTCGTCTACGGCGACCACGGGGCGAACCCGTACCGCGTGAAGCTGATGGACCACCGCAATGAGTTGCGGCGGCGGCTGAACGAGCAGCAGCGGGTGCTCCAGCAGGCGCAGGGCGGCATCAACGAGCTGCACGGGGCGCTCAACATCCTCGACTGGCAGCTCAAGAGCTGGATGCCGGGCGAGGGCGAGGACGAGTGGTCGAAGCAGGGCACGGTGCCGATGCCGGACGCCCACAAGGTGGCCCCCGCCCTGGGCGCGCCACCGGACACCGAGTAAGGAGGCAGGATGGCGCAGCCCACGAACGTCACCCCGCGCGGCCACCTGCAAGGCCCGTGGTACGGCACGCTGACGGTGAGCACCGGCACGAAGGCGGGCACGACGTGGACGCCGGTCGGCCCCGTGCTGGCCAACCATATCGGCATCGTGGCCGAGTTCACCGGCACCACGGGGTCCGTCAAGATGCAGGGCTGCCTCACCACCGGCTCGACCGGCACGGCGGTCGCCGTCGCCACCCGCACCTTTGCGGGGCGCGGCACCGTGATTCAGAGCACCGTGCCGACCGTCGTGGCGTTCGTGCGGCTCGTGTCCACGTCGATTCAGGCGGGCAAGACCATCACGGTCACCTACGGGGCGAGCGTCTGATGGCGGCGCGGCCCGTCCTCCTGCCGGGCCTCGTCGACCTGCAAACGGCCTATGACCACGCGCGGTTCCTGATGGGCGCGTATGCCAACTTTGCGGACGACTTGGGCAGCAATCCCGCCGTCTGCACGCATCTGGAGACGGTCCACGAGCCGGTGGACGCGCACACCATCCTCTGCCGGGGCTGTGGGCGCACGGTCCCGGTCGGGCTCTTGCCGGAGGATGGCGACTGATGGCGACCGCCGAGCCGGTGGCGTGGAGCTACACGCGGCGCCCGCAGGACTCCAGCCGCGATGCGGTGCGGATGTTGAGCGGGCAGACGAGCACCAGCGACACCGTGCTCGTCTATGACCCGGAGATCGACTTCTACCTCGCGGAGTCGCCCAATACCTACCTCGCGGCGGCGCAGGTGGTCGACGCACTGGCGAGCCGGTACGAGACGCTGGCGACCCGCAAGACGGTGGGCGCCCTGACGCTCGACTACGCCAACCGCGCCACGGCGATGCAGGAACGGGCGCGGGCGCTCCGGGTGCAGGCGTCGCTCCGCATCGTGACGCCGTTCCTGGGCGGCCAGTCGAAGCAGGCGGTGGTCGACTTGGGGCTCAATAGCGACCAGGTGCTCCCGAGCTTCACCGTGGGGATGGATGACAACATCCTCGTCGGGACGCCGAACCCGTCGCCGCCCGCGAGTTCGACGTGAGCTTGGACCCCGAGCTGCGGGCGCTCTACGCGCAGTCGGTGACCGTCAAGCCGTGGAGCCGGGACGACGCCTTCGGGGCGCCGGTCTACGGGACGGCGGTGGTCTACGAGGCGCGGGTCGAGGCGCTGAACAAGCTCATCAAGGACATGAAGGGCCGCGACACCATCGCCACGTCGCGGGTGTTCGTGGGGCTCTCGGCGGCAGGTGCGGCGCTCAACTTGGGGCCGCAGGCGGCCCGCGCCAGCATCACGCTGCCGGACGGGTCGAGCCCGAGCATCCTGTCGGTGAGCAACGTGCCGGACGAGACGGGCCAGCCCTACGCCACGGTGGTGTATTGTGGCTGAGGGCGACTTTGCGATGACGATGCAGGGCACGGAGGCGCTCCAGGCGAACCTCCGGTGCTTGGGGGAACTGGCCCCGGCGGTCATCGCGGAAGGCTTGCTGGAACACGCCAACGACGTGATGCGCGTGAGCAAGACCGAGTATGTGCCGGTCGATCTGGGGACACTCCGCCACTCGGGCACGGTGCTCCCGCCCGTCATTGCGGGCGACACGGTGGAGGTGGTGTTGGGCTTTGGTGGCCCCGCCGCGCCGTATGCGGTGGCCGTCCACGAGAATCCCCGGTCGGGGCACACCGAAGGCCGGAGCCCGAGTGGACGCCCCTACAAGCATTGGGCGCGGGTGGGCGGGTGGAAGTATCTGGAGACGCCGTTCCAGCAGTTGGCGCCCCGGTTGGTGCCCCGCGTGGCGGCCGTGGTCGAACGCTGGCTGGCCGGATTGGGGCGGTGAGATGGCGACGTTCGTGGAGGACATCGGCAGCATCCTGACGGCGGCGGCCGTGGCCACGACGGGCGCCACGTCGACGGGCTGGACGCTCAAGTACCGCGACCTGGAGCCGACGCCCGCGCAGATGGTCGCCGTGATTCCCTCCGGCGGCTTGGACGGCGAGCAGGTCGTCGAACTCGACTACCCGAGCGTGCAGGTGCTGGTGCGGGGCTCGTCGGCGGCGGGGAGTGCGCTGGAGACGAAGGTCGCGGCGGTCAATGCCGCGCTGCATCTCTACAGCGGCACCGTGAACGGGCGGGTGTATGTGAACATCGCGCGGAAGGGCGACGTGCTCTGGCTGGGCCGGGACCAGAATCAGCGCCCGATGTATAGCCTCAATTTCGGATGTACCCGGAGTCGCACCACCTAGGGAGGGCCTATGGCCACCGCAGGCACCGCAGGACGGAAGGCAACGCTGGCCGTGATGGCGGCCTCCTCATCGGTCACCACGACGCTCTTGGCCGAGGTGCGGAGCTACAAGCTCGCGGTCACCGCCGACCAGATCGACGCGACCAGCAACGACTCCTCCGGGTGGAAGGAGATCATCCCCGGCCGCCGGTCGTTCACGCTGGAGGCCGCCGCCATCCTCGCCAACACCGATGCCGAGCAGAACGGGCTCATCAAGGCGCTGTCGAGCGGCACCAAGCGGTATTTCATCCTGACGCCGGCCACCGCCAACACCGAGAAGTACAAGTTCTGGGGCAACATCAAGGGCTTCGATGTGGACATCAAGGAGAACGATGTCGCGTTGCGGAACTTCAGTGTCGAAGGGCTCCGCGCCCTGACGTACACCAGCTAATCCCCTTCGAGGAGACGCCACCCGATGGCGAGCACGGATGCCGTAGTCACAGTCGAGCTGGATGGCCCCCGGCGGTTGCTCTACAACATGGGGGCGTATAAGCGGCTCAAGGGGTTCGGGTTGAACCTCCTGACGCCGACCCCGGAGGAGCAGGCCCGCATCGTCGACGCCTACACGGCGACCACCATCCTCTGGTGCGGGCTCGTGGACGAGGACCGGGCCGCGTTGCCCACGGTGGACGCGGTGGATGCGCTGGTGACGCTGGCCGACCTGCCGCGCTTGGTGGATGCCATCGGCGCGGCGCTGGCGGCGGCCAACGCGACCGAGGTGCCCCCCACCCCTTTAGCGACGGGGACGCCGACCCCGACGGCCTAGCCGACCCCTACGGCCATCTCCTCCGGGTGGCGTATGGTGTGCTCAAGCTCCTGCCCCGCGAGGTGCGGCGGCTGACGCCGGGGGAGTTGATGGACTGCATTGCCGCCCGCGTCTGGGTGGCGCAGGAACGCGACCGGGCGCGGGGAGACCGCCCGGCGATGACGGACAGTGAACGCGCGGCCAAGGTGGCGCAGATCGCCGCGTTCGTGGCCGCCAAGCAAGCGAAGCAGGGCACGACCCCACCCTCTGGAGCGTGAGCGATGGCGAGTATCGGCGACCTGACCGCCACCCTCCGGGCCAACACCACCGACTTCACCGCGAAGATGGATGCGGCGACCGCATCGAGCGCCAAGCTCGCGCTGTCGCTGCAAGACCCGGTCGCGCAACTGCGCCAGCTCGGCATTCAGGCCGGGGCGGCGTCCGGCGAGATGCGGGCGCTCTTGGTCGCCCAGCAGCAGAGCATCATCGAGGGGCTGAAGGCCAAGGGGCTCGTCATCGTGAACGGGCAACTGGCCTATTCCGCGACGGCGGCGGCGGAGGCGACGACCGGGCTCGCGGCGGCGGAGACCGAGGCGAGCGTGGCGGGGGCGGGGTTCATGAACAACGCCTCCCGGCTGGAACGCTCCCTCGGCTCGCTAGTGACACGGATGGCCGGTATCCCGATGCAGGTGGGCTCCATCGGCGTGTCGTTGGGCCGGAGCATCTTGGGCACATCGGGGGCCCTAATGGCGGTCGGGGCCGTGTCGCTCGTCTTCTTTGCCCTCTCCTCGCTCATCGACCACTTCCGCGCGGCGGCCAAGGCGGCCAAGGAAGCGACGAACGCCATCATCGCGGATTGGAAGCGCGTCACCCTCTCGCAAGAGGAGGACGCCGTCAATCAAGCGGTGGCCAATGTCAAGGCCGCGCAGGCGTTCCTCGCCAAGCGGCAGGGCGAGTTCCTGATTAACGCGGTGTCCCAGCAGGCGGTGGACGCCGCCCGCACGGCGCTGACCCAAGCCAACCAGCAACTGGACGCCGCCGAGAAGGCGTTGCAAAAGGCCCACGGCCCCAGTCGGGGCTATGGCACCGCCGAGGGTACATCGTCATCGGCGGCCTTGCCGAAGCCGCCCCTCACGCCCGCCACGCCGTTCTTCGCGGGCGGCTTGCCGATGAGCACGGCCGACGCCATCCAAGCGATCTACGCCAACCTGCAATTGCAGGGGCCCAAGACACCAGGCACCCCGTTCACGAATTCGCGCAACCCGAACCAAGCGGCGCAGCTCATCGCCGATTACCAGCGCGACCTCAACAGCTCGGAACTCCGCGCGGTCGTCGAGCGGTCGGGGCAGACGCTCTCACACGCGTTCGCGCAGGGCTTGGTGGGCGGCG
>DATIEF010000182.1:0-2547 GCA_035455865.1 Gemmatimonadales bacterium
ACCCGACGCTCGCGATCGACACCGGGATCCCGCTCAGGTCGACGATCGCCTCGAACACGGCCAGGGCGATGGCGAGGACGACCGCCGCGGCCCAGATCTGCCGGACCCGGGCGAGCCCGGCGTGCCCTCGGGTGAACGCCAGGGAGAACGGCCACCAGGTGGGCCCCGATGCCGGGAGGCCGGTGATGTGCTTGCGGTAGGTCATCGGATGGCGGGGGTGTCCATCACCGGCGCCGGCGGCCGGGATGGACAATCATGGTTCGGCCGGCAGATTAGGGCGCGGTGGCTCGGCAGGATGGGCGGCACAGGCCCCAAGATACCCCGCCGGCGCCCTCCCGGGAGCCCCGCTTAACACCCCGGCCCCGGCGGCGTCCCAGCCTTCGCGGTCGCAGTCCGACGATCACCTCTCAGGAGACTCCATATGCGTGGCATACGACAGATCGGCCTGGCGCTCATCCTGGGCGCCGGCATCAGTGCCGTGGCGGCGGCCCAGGCCACCCCGGCCCCGGCAGCTCCGCCCGCCCAGGCGGGGGACGTTCACCAGGACAACAAGGACATCCGGCACGACAAGCGCGACCTCCGGAAGGACCGGCACGATACCCGGAAGGACAGCCGGGACGTGGGCAAGGACCAGAAGGACATGCGCCAGGATCGCGCTGAGATGAAGCAGGACAAGGCCGAGGGAGCGTCCAAGGGCGAGATGAAGGAGGACCGGAAGGACCTCCGCAAGGACGCCAAGGACGCCCGCGCCGACAAGAAGGACCTCCGGCAGGACAAGCAGGACAAGCGCGCCGATCGGCGTGACCTCCACCGCGACCGGAAGGACCGTCGGGCGGACCGCCACCCGGCAAGCCCGCCGTCCGGCAGGAAGTGAGCCGGCCAGGATATCGGAGCGGGGCGCCGAGAGGCGCCCCGCTTCTTTTCCCATCGGGGGTTACATTCGGGTGACCCGACCTGCGAGGCGTGCGTGGGGCTGTACCCAGGACGAATGATCGCAGCATCCCTCCTCGGCGCCTGCCTTACCATCGCCGCCCCGGCGACCGCCACGGCACAACAGGACACCTATACGCCCACCGGGATGATCCTTCTCGGCGTGCACACGGCCTATGACCTGACGGGCAAGGCGCCCGGGGTCGGGATGCAGCTCCGCCTCCCGCTGACCGCCAAGCTCGACCTTGCGCCGAGCGGCGACCTGTATTTCAAGGACGGCGCGACGTACGGGCAGCTCCTGCTCGACCTGGTGGCGCCGTTCAAGGCCCAGGGCGCCGGCAACTACTTCGGCGTCGGCACCGCCATCGTACGCACTGGTGGGCACGGCACCGTGCCCAACGACACCCATATCGGACCTGACGTGGTGTTCGGGGTGACCGCCATCCACCCGACCGGCACCCTGCTGGCGCGGCCGTTCTTCGAGGTCCGCTGGACCATCGTGACGGGTCCCAACCCGTTCACCGCAGTGGCAGGGCTCAACTTCCGCATCTTCTAGCGTCGCCGGCTTTCCGGGCATCGTCGGCCCGCCTATATTTCCGGGCTTCCAGCACCGGGGCCGTGGCGCCCCAACGCGACAACTGGGGAGTACGGACGATGAAGGCGACCGACATCCGCAAGGGGCACGTCATCATGTGGGAGGGTCAGCCCTGCCGGGTGATGGACTTCCAGCACCGCACGCCGGGGAACCTGCGCGCGTTCGTGCAGGTGCGCTTCCGCAACCTGATCAGCGGCAACACCTTCGACCAGCGCATCAACGCCAGCGATTTCGTCGACGAGGCGCGCCTCGAGACCAAGGAAATGCAGGTGCTCTACCAGGATGGCCAGGGCACCCACGTGATGGACGGCCAGACCTACGAGCAGTTCATGCTCGACGACGACGCCACCGGCGACCTCAAGCAGTGGCTCCAGCCCGAGGTCAAGATCCAGGCCGAGTGGCTCGACGGCCGGCCGATCGGCATCCGGCTGCCCAAGGTGATGGAGCTCGAGGTGGTCGACACCACGCCGGTGATGAAGACCGCCACCAAGACCGCCAGCACCAAGCCCGCCAAGCTCTCCAACGGCGTCACCGTGCAGGTGCCGGAGTTCATCACCAACGGCGAGAAGGTGCGCATCGACCCGTCGACCGGAGAGTACCTCGACCGGGCGAAGTGAGGGTCGATCGAGGGAAAAGTGAGGAATGAGAAGTGAAAAGGGGTTCCGTTCATCGACGGAGCCCCTTTTCCCTTCTCACTATTCCCTTCTCACTCTTCCCTCTTCTCCTCGCTACTTGCTCGCCTCCGCCAGCAGCGCCACCTGGGTCTTGGCGCCCTGGAGCAGCTGGACCGCGCGGTCGAGCTGGGCATCGTAGCGGACATCGCGGCGGAAGGTCAGCGAATCGCCGCCGACGATCTGGGCCACGCGGTCTTCGAGGAGCCGATCGGCCACGCGCTGGGCGGAGTCGAACTGGGCGCGCTCCACCTTGACGCCGGCGGCGGTGAGCCGCGCAAAGAGCGAGTCGCGCCAGGCGGGCGTCACCGAGAAGGTGCCCTTGGCCCCGTCGGCGAACTCGCGCGAGAG
>DATIEF010000183.1:0-5127 GCA_035455865.1 Gemmatimonadales bacterium
ATCGTCGAGGACCTGCCAGGGCTGAACGGGGGCCAGGTGGCCGGGGGCGGGTTCGTGTCGTTCGCCGCGCCGGCGTGGCGGGTGGCGGGCGGCGAGGTCGTGGGCCGGGTGGACGGGGTCACCATCGCCGGGAACGCGCACCAGCTCCTGGCCCGCATCCGCGGCATCGGTGCGTACGCCACCTGGCTCGGAAGCACGTCGGCCCCCCCGATGGTCATCGAGGGGGTCGGCGTGATGGGAGGGTAGGGCGGACCGCTTACTTCTTCCGCAACTCGATGTTCCCCGAGCCGGTCTCGACGTGCAGGCGCCCGCCACCCGTGCCGATGGTCCCGTGCAGTTCGTCGCGTTCGTGCGACGTCAGGGTAACGGGAAAGTCGGTGGTGATGTCGCCGCTCGAGGTCTCGAAGTCCACCCGCGCGTTGAGCCCCGCCGGCGAAGTGATCCGCACGTTGCCCGACCCCGCGTCGATGTCGATGTCGGTGGGTGCGTCCGCATACGCCAGCTCGACGTCGCCGGAGCCGGTGTCGACCTTCACCCGACCCGACGCCAGGCCCGAGACCGTGACCGCCCCCGACCCGGTGTCCACGCTCAGCGCGTCGGCCGCCGCGCCGTCGATGCTCACGTCCCCGGAACCGGTGTCGAACGAGAGGTCGTGGCCGTGCATCGCCGACGCGGTCACGTCGCCCGAGCCGGTGTCGATCGACGCGTCGCCGTCGTGGCCGGTGAGCTTCACGTTCCCCGAGCCGGTGTCGAGGACCAGGTTCCCCCTGGTCTTCGTCGTGGCGATGTCGCCGTCGTCGGTGTCGAGCTTGAGGTCGCCGTCGACGTTCTCCGCGGTGATGGCGCCGACCGCCAGACGGATGGTGATGCGCTGCCCCCGCGGGACCCGGACGGTGAGGTCGGCGGCCGCATCGATGCCGCCGTCGGAGCTGATCCGGACCCGGTGCCCGCCGCCCCACCGGTCCTCGTCGCCGAAGGTCCCGTCGTCCCGGACACGGAGGTCGGATTCCCATTCACCCGACGTCCGGCCGGCGGGCCGATAGAGGATGTCGGCGGCCGGATAGACGAGGCGCAGGGTCTGGGCGCCGCCGAGCTCCCCCTGGGCGGTGGTGATCTTCGCGGCGTCCTTGCCGCGCCGGGTTATCTCGACCACCACCGCCGTGCCGGCGCCGGCGGGGACGACCGTCACCTGCCCGACCAGGTTCCAGATGCCGACCTTGGCGCCGGTGAGCGAGACGGTCTCCGGTTTCTGGGAATGGGCGTTCGCGGGGCTGATGGGTCCGCCGGCGGCGCCGGCGAGGGCGAAGATCGATGCGGTCAGGCCGAGGTACTGGAAGGACTTGGACGACACCGGCGACTCCTGGATGTGTGGATACCGGTCGGATAGGGGCCGGTCCGGAAGGGTTGCGTCACCCCTCGAACGAGCGACGGGCGGCCAGCCGGCCGCCCGTCGTCACATCGGTGCGAGAGCGCGGTCAGCCCTGCCCGATCGCCTGCTCGACGCCGAGCCCGGCGGCCAGGCGCTCGTACATGGCGTGCATCGTCTCGGGCGCGCCGGCCAGGAAGCGACAGCGGGCATCGCCCCGGCTTCGGCACTCGACCTCGAGCACCGCCGTCATCCCCCCACCCAGGTGCCCCATGAACGACGACAGGAGCCCGCTGGTCACGTGGCACGTGGGATACATCGCGCCCGCCGTCGGCTCGGCCTCCGCCCAGTCGACCGATTCGATCGAGAGCAGGGCGTCCCCAAGCTGGGTGACGTCGAGCGACCCCCAGCCCATCGTGGTGAAGAACGCAGTGAGGATGCCGGGCAGGTGGGCGCGGTCGAGCGCGCCCGGCTCGGAAACGCCGGTGGACCCGGCGAGCCAGGCCGTGAAGGCGCCGTAGAGCTCGCCGCCGCCGGAGAACCCCGCTTCCTGCAGGTAGGTGGCGGCGTTGCCCCCGAGGTCGCGCTCGAGGCTGGCGCGCAGGGTGTGCAGGGTCCGGGCGCCAACGCTCACGCATTGGTGGGCCGCGAGCATCGATCGGGACGTGTCGTCGGTCATGGTCGGTCCCGAAAAGGTAGGGTGGGCCGCGTCCCGGTGCTAGGGGCCGAGCACGCGGCCGCACGGCCCCCGATCAACGTCCCCCCTTCTTGGGGTACGCCGGCTTCGCGGGCGTCACCGGCGGGTGGTCGCGGAGGGTCTTCATCACCTCGGCGATGGCGGCCTCGAGCTGGGGGTCGACCCCCTTGGCCAGCTGGGTCGGGTCGTCCACCACCTCGATGTCCGGGTCGACGCCGTGGCCCTCGACCGTCCAGTTGCCGTTGACATCGTAGATCCCGAAGGTCGGGGCTGTGACCCCGCCGCCGTCGACCAGCGCGGGCGTGCCGCTGATCCCGATCAACCCGCCCCAGGTGCGCATCCCGATGAGCGGCCCGAGCTTCCGTTCCCGGAAGTAGTAGGGGAAGGCGTCGCCGCCCGACCCGCTCCAGCCATTGATGAGCATCGCCGTCGGCCCGTTGTGGGCGTCGGGCGGCCAGCGCCAGTCGATCCCGTCGCGCACGGCGTAGTAGCTGGTCACGTGGCGGTCGAGCATCTCGACGAAGCGGTCGGGGATCTGGCCGCCGCTGTTGAACCGTTCGTCGACGATGAGGCCGGGCTTGTCGAAGTTGGCCCAGTACATCCGCGCCAGCTCGGTCTGGCCGTCGATCCCGGTGCTCGGCACGTAGATGTAGCCGATCTTGCCACCGCTCGCCTCCTCGACCCGGCGGCGATGGCCGTCGACCCAGGCCAGGTAGCGGAGCCGCGCCTCACTGCGGAGCGTCTCGACCGTCACGTCGTGGGCGCCCGCGAGCATCGGGGCGCTGTTGACGGTGAGGATCACCGTCTTCCCAGCCAGGCCGTCGAGCGCGGCCCACGGTTCCTTGGTGATGTCCACGGGGACGTGGTCCACGGCCAGCAGGTAGTCGCCCTCCTTGACGTTCACGCCCGGCTGGTCGAGGGGGGAGCGCACTTCGACGTCCCACGGTGCCCCGCGGATGATCCGCGAGATGCGATAGGCGCCGTGCTCGAGGGTGAAGTCGCAGCCCAGGAGGCCGACCGGGCGCGAGAGCGGCTTCTCGAGGTCCCCGCCGCTCCGGTAGGTGTGGGAGCTGTTCATCTCGGCGATCAGCTCGCCGAGCACCCAGTTGACGTCGCTGCGGGTCACGGCGTCCTGCAATACCGCGCCGTAGCGGGCGCGCATCGCATTCCAGTCCTCGCCGTGCATCCCCGGGTCGTAGAAGAAGTCCCGCTCGATCCGCCAGGCATCGTTGAAGATCTGGCGCCATTCGGCCGGCGGGTCGAGGACCATCTGCATGTCGGCCGTGGCGAGGGGCTTGTCCAGCTTCTGGTCCGCCGCCAGGTCCACGATGGCCCAGGCCTTCCCCTTCCAGGCCAGCACCTTCTTCCCGTCCCGGGAAAGCTGGAAGCCGTCCACGTCCGGCAGCACCGTCTTCTCGGCCCGGTCCTTGATGTCGTAGTACTTGAGCGGGCTCGCCTTGTCGTCCGAGCCGGTCCGCGGCGCGCGCTGGAACACCACCTTGCCGGCCGACGCGTACACGGCACCGAAGTTCCCCGGGGTGGGCGGGAGGACCACCATCCGCTGCTCGAACCCGTCGAGGTCGATCTCGACCGGCTTCGCTGCGGCGGTGTCCTTCGCCTCGGCCGCCTTCCCGTCCTTGCCGCTCTTCCCGTTCTTCTCCTTGTCCGCGCCCGTCGCCGGCGCCCCATCGGCGTGCTCGGCGCCTTCCGCGTCATTCTTGGGCGCCAGCGGGCTCGGCACGTCCTTCCGGAGCGGCACCGCGACGAGCGAGGTCGAGTTGTCGTAGACCCAGGTGTTGTCGAAGTCGCTGTAGACCGGGGAGAAGGTCCGGTTGGTGGTGAAATAGAGGTACTTCCCGTCGGGGTCGAACGCGGGAGTGTTGTCGCTGTAGAAGCCGGCCGTCACCTGCGTCGCCTTCCCGGAACGGGTGTCGTACAGGAAGATGGCGGTGTGCTGCGACGGGAGGTCGCGGGCGTAGGCCAGCCACCGTCCGTCGGCCGACCAGCTCGGCGTGAACCCCTCGAGGTTCCCCTCGAAGAAGTAGAGCGCCTGGTCCACCAGCTTCGACTCGCCGGTGGCGATGTCGGTGATCCAGATCTTCATCGCCTTGTCGATGTACGCCACGTGCTTCCCGTCCGGCGACCACCAGGGCCGGTAGCGGAAGCCCGGCCCGAGGTGGGTCACGGTGCGCTCCTCGCCGGTGCCGTCGGCGGGCCGGATGGTGAGCTCGTACTCCCCGCTCCGGTCGCTCCAGTACGCCACGTCCTTCCCGTCCGGCGACCACGACGGCCAGCGCTCCGCGCTGCCGCTGGTCCGGGTCAGGTCGAAGACCGCCCCGTCCTTGGCCGGGAGTGAGAAGAGGTCGCCGCGGGCCTCGAGGATGGCCCGCTGCCCCGTGGGCGAGATGGTGCCGCCCGTGAGCCAGTCAGCGGTGGCGACGGCCCGCGGCTTGAGCGTGGCGCGGTCGGTGATCACCTGGACCGGCACCTCGGCCACCTGCTCCGACGCCAGGTCCATCCGGTAGAGGCGCCCGCCGGCCTCGAAGACCATGTCGGTCCGGCTGGCGGAGGGGAACTCGACGTCGAAGTCGGCGAAGCGGGTCACCTCGCGCATCGCGTTGGTCTTCAGGTCGAGCGCCCAGATGTTGCCGCGCTTGGCGGCATCCCGGTCGGAGAGGAAGTAGAGCGTGTCGCCGTGCCACATCGGCTGGCCATCGAGCGCGGGGTCGTGGGTCACATTGCGCGAGGCGAACGTGGCAAGGTCAAAGAGCCAGATATCGCTGGCCCAGCCGCCGCGGTAGCGCTTCCAGGTGCGGAAGTCCTGCGCCTCGGGCATGAAGGCAAGGGTCTTGCCGTCGGGGCTCACCGCGCCGAACTCGCCGTAGGCCACCGGGAGCTTGGTGGCCATCCCACCGGCGGGGCTGATCTTGTAGAGCTGGCTGAACCGGCCCGAGCCACTCTCGCGGGTCGAGGCGAACAGGATGCCGGATCCGTCCGGGTACCAGCCGACCACCCGGTCGGGGGCCGGGTTCCAGGTGAGCCGGGTGGGGACGCCGCCGCCCAC
>DATIEF010000184.1:0-2138 GCA_035455865.1 Gemmatimonadales bacterium
CTCCTCGGCGCCATCACGGTCAAGCTCACGCTCCCCCCCAGCGTCGTCGTGGTCCACCTGGCCAACGCGATGCTGGTCCTGGCCGCCCTGCTGGTCACGGCCATGCGCGCCTCCACGACCCAGGAGGCCGTCCCGGCGGCCGAGCGACATCCGGGCCATCCGCTCGCGCTCGTCACCGCGGGGCTCGGGTTCATCGTCATCCTGTTCGGCGCCCTCACCGCCAACCTCCACGCCGGCTGGTACTGCTCCGGGTTCCCGCTCTGCGACGGCAAGCTCACGCCGCCGACGGTGCCGCTGGCGCTGATCCACTGGACCCACCGGCTGCTGGCGTTCACCTTCGTCGGCTTTGTGATGGCCTTGGCGTGGACCGCCCGCCGGCGGCGGGGCCCCGCCGGCCTCCGCTACCGGCGGATGACCGCGGCGCTCCTGGTGGTGTCGCTGGCCCAGGTGGCGGTGGCCGCGGCAATGGTGCTCAACACCCTGCCCCCCGGGCTCCGGGCGCTCCACCTCTTTACCGGCACGTCGGTGTGGGCGGTGCTGGTGGTGCTGCTCTTCTTTTCCCGCCGGACGCCGGCGGTCGAGGCGGAGAGCGCGGATACGGCTGGCGATGCGCGCCCCTCGGTGCTGCGCGACCTGGTGACCCTCACCAAGCCGCGGATCATCTCGCTCCTGCTCGTCACCACCGTCTTCCCGATGTTCATCACCGGCCACGGGCTGCCGTCGGTGGGGCTCGTCATCTGGGTGGTCATCGCGGGATACCTGATGGCGGGCGGCGCCAACGCCATCAACATGTGGTTCGACCGGGACATCGACGACCGGATGAGCCGCACCAAGCTCCGCCCGGTGCCGTCAGGGCGGATGCCGGCCTGGGGCGCGCTGGTCTTCGGGATGGCCCTCGGCGCCTCGTCCTTTGCGCTCTTCTGGGCCTACGTCAACCCGCTCTCGGCGTTCCTGGCGCTGGCCGGGCTCCTCTTCTATGTGCTGGTGTACACCGTCTGGCTCAAGCGCTGGACGCCCCAGAACATCGTCATCGGCGGCGCAGCCGGCGCCTTCCCGCCGCTGGTGGGGTGGGCGGCGATGGCCGGCCGGCTCGACCTCACAGCCATCTACCTCTTTGCCATCATCTTCTACTGGACCCCGCCCCACTTCTGGGCGCTGGCGCTCATCAAGCAGGGGGAATACGCCAAGGCCGGCATCCCGATGATGCCGCTGGTGCAGGGGGAACACCGCACCAAGCTCCAGATGCTGGGCTACACGGTGATGCTGCTGCCGCTCACCCTGCTCCCGTGGATCTCGGGCGACCTGGGGCTCTTCTACGCGGCCGCGGCGGTGCTCCTGGGCGCCCGGCTCCTCTGGTACTGCATCCGCCTCCTCCGGGAGCCGGCGGTCACGCCGACGGCGTGGAAGATGTACAAGTATTCACTCCTCTACCTCTTCCTCCTCTTCGCGGCGATGGGCGTCGACCGGGCGGTGCCCTTCGGGCACGGCAACCGGCCGCCGGAGGTGCTGAACCTCCCCGCCCCGCCCCCCTCGGCCACGCCGGCGGCCCCGGAGGCCCCCCACGACCGCTGACGCGCCCGGCGCCGAGGAGCAGCCGCGCCGGAGGCTCGTGGCCCCGCCGGGACAGTTGGCGCGGCTCTGGCCCCGGGTCCGGCCCTATCGCGGCGCCCTCTCCCTCGCCTTCGCCACGCTGCTCCTGAGCGGCGGCATTTCGCTGGCGTTCCCGCAGCTTGCCGGGTACCTGGTCGACGCCGCCTTCGTCCGCCACAGCCGCAGCTACCTCGACCGCATCGCCCTCGGCCTGGTGGCGCTCTTTACCATCCAGGCGGCGCTCAACTACGTCCAGACCTACCTCCTGACCGCCACCGGTGAACGGGCCGTGGCGGGGCTCCGCCGCGAGCTCTTCGGGAAGCTGCTCGAGATGCCGCCGGGCTTCTTCGCCGACCGGCGGGTGGGCGAGCTCACCAGCCGCCTCAACGTCGACATCGGGCTCCTCCAGTCGGCGATGAGCACCCCGGTGGCGGAGTTCTTCCGCCAGACGATGACGCTCCTGGGCGGCATCCTGATCCTGACGCTGAGCCAGCCGCACCTGATGCTCACGGCACTCCTCGTGGCGCCGCTGGTGGTGGGCTCGGCGG
>DATIEF010000185.1:0-15524 GCA_035455865.1 Gemmatimonadales bacterium
CTATCGCCCGCCGCCGCCCGATCCGGTCCGACCACCGCCCCACCATCACGCCGCCGATGAGCGCCCCGACCATCGACACCGCCGTGACGAGCGCGCGCCCGCGGGCATCGAGTCCCCAGCTCCGCTCGAGGAAGGTCGGGAAGAGGTCCTGGGTGCCGTGGGAGGTCATGTTCATCATCGCCATCAGCAGGGTGATGACGACGAACACCCGCCAGTTGGCCAGGAGCGCCCGTCCGAGCGAACGCCAGTCGGGGTGGCGGGTGCGGCGCCAGGCATCCGACTCGCTCACCCGCACCCGGATGAAGAGCGCCACCAGCGCCGGGAGCCCGCCCAGGAAGAAGAGCGGCCGCCACCCCCAGCGCGGGAAGATCGCGAAGTAGGCCACCGCCGCCAGCAGGTATCCGGCCGCATATCCCTGTTGCAGGAGCCCGGAAACCGCGCCCCGCTTCTCCGGTTCGACCTTTTCCATCACCAATGACGCGCCGACCCCCCATTCCCCGCCCATCCCGATCCCGAAGAGCGCCCGGAGGACGAGGAAGCTCGCGTAGCTGGGCGCCAGGCCGGTGAGCACCTCGACCACCGCGTAGAAAACCAGGTCGATCATCAGCGGCAGCCGCCGGCCGTAGCGGTCGGCCAGGAGCCCGAAGATGAAAGCGCCGACCGGGCGGAAGGCGAGCGTCAGGAAGAGCGAGAAGACGATGTCGGCGTCGGGGCGGTGGAACTCCCGGCCGATGGCGGTGAGCGTGAGGACGACGAGGAAGAAGTCGAAGGCGTCGAGGGTCCAGCCGAGGAATCCGGCGGCGATCGCGGCGCGGCGGTCGGCGGCCGGGGCTCGTGGCGGACCGTCCGCCGTGGTCGATGGGTTCACGGGGCACAAAGATATGGCGAAAGCGGTCGAGGGCCAGCGCATCCCGATTGGCGCGGGCCCGCCGGACGCCTACCTTTCGGCGTGACCCAGCACGCGACCAAGCCGACGTTCCTCGACCCCTCGGGGCGCCGCAAGGCCCGGCTCAAGGCCGGCATCATCACCTTCGGCATCCTGTCCACGCTGATCGTGCTGGTGGTGTTCACCGGGATGCTGGTCTCCCCGGTCCTCCCCGACCTGCCCCTGACCCAGACCGCGGCCGACTCCCTCGGCCGCGTCCCCCGCACCGCCCGGCGCGCGGTCCGGCGGACGATCTCGATCCGGGCCGAACGCGAGCGCCTGGCCAGCCGCCAGCGGCTCTTCCAGCAGCTGATGAAGGAACGCCGACCGCTCCGCCGTTCGCTCCGCTATTCCGAGATCCCCCTCGGGCGGCGGCTCCGGGCCGACAGCGCGCTGGCGGCGCACCGCGGCGCCTACGACCCGACGGTGGTCGGCTTCTACGTCAACTGGGACGACAACTCGCTCGCCTCGCTCCGGAAGAACATCGACCGGCTCGACTGGGTCGTGGCCGAGTGGGGCCTGGTGCGCGCGCGGGGCGACTCCACCCCGCTCCTCTTCCAGGTGGACCGGCGGGTGTTGGCGCTCGCGGCACTCGCGAAGCAGCCGCCGATCATCCTCCTGATGCTCACCAATGCCACCGCGACCGGATTCGATGCCGGGGCGGTGCGTCGGCTCATCCGCACCGAGCGGGCGCGGCGCGCCACGATCAAGGAGATCGTCGACACTGTCACCCACTACCGCCTGGGCGGGGTGACGATCGACTTCGAGGACCTGCCGCCGTCGATGCACCCGCTGCTCCTCCGCTTCCTCCGTGAGCTCAAACCGGCGCTCGAAAAGGAGAAGCTGCTCCTCACCCAGGCCGTTCCCGGCGACGACCCGACCTGGCCGGTCGAGGACTACGCGCGCATCAACGACCGCGTCTTCCTGATGCTCTACGACGAGCACGACCCGTCCGACGATCCGGGCGCGGTGGCCAGCCAGGCGTGGTTCGACCACCACCTGGCCCGGCTCCTGGACCGGGTGCCCGCCGGCAAGGCGCTGGTCGGCATCGGCGAGTACGGCTACCTCTGGGCCGACACGTCGGAGAGCGCCACCGAGCTCACCTTCCAGGACGTGATGCAGCTCGCGCGCGACCACGCCATCCACCCGGCGATGGACCGCGACGCGCTCAACCCGACCTTCCACTGGGACGACCCCGACTCCACCAGCAACATCGTCTGGTACCTGGACGGCGCCACCGCCTGGAACCAGATCCGCGCCGCCGAGCGCGCCGGCGTGGCCGGGATCGGCATCTGGCGGCTCGGGTCCGAGGACCCGTCGCTCTGGTCGGTGCTGGGCCGCGGCGGCCTCACGGCCACGCCGACGCCGCTCGATTCGATGTTCATCGACTACGACGTCAACTTCATCGGCACCGGCGAGATCCTCCGGATGGTGTCCGAACCGACGCCGGGGCGCCGCTGGATCCGCACCGACCCCGCCACCGGCGCCATCGTCGACGAGCGGGTGGACAGCATCCCGTCCACCTACGTGATCCGCCGCTACGGCCGGAAGAAGCACGAGGTGGCCCTCACCTTCGACGACGGCCCCGACCCGGTCTTCACGCCGATGATCCTCGACACCCTCCGCTCGCGGGGGGTGCACGCCACGTTCTTCGTGATCGGCGAGAACGTCGAGCTCCACCCCGCCCTGGTGCGCCGGGAGCTGCACGAGGGCGATGAGATCGGGAGCCACACCTTTACCCACCCGAACCTGGCGCTCGTCGGCAAGCAGACGACGCGGTTCGAGCTCAACGCCACCGAGCGGCTGCTCGAGGCCATCCTCGACCGCCGCACCGCCCTCTGGCGCCCCCCCTACTTCGGGGACGCCGAGCCGACCACGGCCGACGAACTGGTGCCGGTGTCGATCGCGCAGGGGCTCGGCTACATCACCGTCGGGCTCCACATCGACCCGAGCGATTGGGCCACCCCCGGCACCGACTCGATCATTTCGCGGACGCTGGCCCAGCTCGACCGCGGCAACGTCATCCTCCTCCACGACGGCGGCGGCGACCGGCGCGAGACCGTGGCCGCCCTGGGCCCGCTGATCGACTCGATCCGCGCCCGCGGGTACACGATCACCACGGTCACGGCGCTCGCCGGGGTCTCCACCGCCGAGGCCATGGCGGCCCTCCCGCCCCGCTCGGCGTTCGCCCGGTTCGTGACGCTCACCTCCTACTCGGTGATCGGCTGGATCGAGCTCGCGCTCCACGCGGTGTTCCTCGTGGCGATGGTCCTCGGCGCCACCCGGCTCCTCGTCATCCTCCTCCTCGCCGCCCGGCAGCGCTACTCCCGCCGACACGCCCGGAAGCCGGCCGTCACCGGCTACCGGCCGACGGTCTCGGTCGTGGTCCCGGCGTACAACGAGGAGGCGGTCGTCACCCGGACGGTGCGCTCGCTCCTCGACCAGGAGTACCCCGGGCTCGAGATCGTCGTGGTGGACGACGGCTCCCCCGACCGGACCACCGAGGTGCTCACGGAGGCCTTCGGCGCCCACCCGCAGGTGCGGCTCCTCCGGAAGGCCAACGGCGGCAAGGCGAGCGCCCTCAACGTCGGCGTCGCCGAGGCGCACGGCGAGGTGATCGTGGCCCTCGACGCCGATACGCTCTTCCCTCCCGGCACGATCGCCGAGCTGGTGGCGCCGCTCGCCGACCCGAAGGTCGGCGCGGTGGCCGGGAACGCGAAGGTGGGCAATCGGATCAACCTGGTCACCCGCTGGCAGGCCATCGAGTACATCACCAGCCAGAACATCGACCGACGGGCCTTCTCGCTGCTCAACTGCATCACCGTGGTGCCGGGCGCCGTCGGCGCATGGCGCAAGGAACTGATCCTGCAGGCCGGCGGATTCAGCGGGCAGACCCTGGCCGAGGACCAGGACCTCACGATGGCCATCCTGCGCAAGGGCTACCATGTAGCCTACGCGGACAAGGCCGTGGGCCTCACCGAGGCGCCCGACACCATCAGGCTCCTCTTCCGCCAGCGCTTCCGCTGGAGCTACGGGACGCTGCAGTGCGCGTGGAAGCACCGGGGCGCGCTCCTGCGGCCGCGGTACGGGCTCTTCGGGTTCGTGGGCCTCCCGAACGTCTGGATATTCCAGCTCCTCTTCCCGTTCCTGTCGCCGATCGCCGACCTGCTCTTCCTCTGGTCGCTCGTGACCGTGTACATCATGGAGGTCATGCACGGACCTGAGTTCGCGATGCAGACCCTCGAGCAGGTGGTGCTCTTCTACACCGCCTTCCTGGCCATCGACTGGCTCGCGGCGGTCATCGCACTCTGGATGGAGCCCGACGAGGAGCGCTGGCTCTCCTCGCTCGTGCTGCTGCAGCGGTTCGTGTACCGGCAGGTGATGTACATGGTGGTGGTCAAGGCCGTGATGACCGCCATCCGCGGGTCCGGCCTCGGCTGGGGCAAGCAGGAGCGCAAGGGGACCGTGGCGCTCCGCACTCCGTAGCGCTGGGGCACACTTCAACGTTGGAGCACCGATGCGTTCGCTGATCGCCGGACCGGCCATTCTCCCGTTCGTCGTCTCCGCACTCCTGGGCCAGGGCGTCTCCGCCGGCGCCACCGTCGGAAGCGTCAAGCTCGGGAGCGGCGCCACCCAGGTGGCGGGCACCGGGATCCTCCAGGTGACGCCGTCGAGCTGGCTCACGCTCTCTGCCGCCCCGTCGTACAACCACCTGTCCCAGACCATCAGCGGGACCACGTACACCAGCACCGGGCTCGGCGACCTCCCTCTCTCCGCCGCGGCCAGCACCACCCTCCCCGGACGCCTGAGCCCGGAGCTCGGAGCGGCCTTCGACCTGAGCCTCCCGACCGGGAACAGCGCCTGCGGCCTCGGAACCGGCACCGTCGGCACGTCGCTCGACCTGGGCGTCGGGACGTCCCTGACCGACGCCCTCCACCTGGCCCTCGGCGCCAGCCGCGCGCTCTCGGGGGACCAGGGGACATCGGCCTTCTCCGCGAGCCAGGCCACCTCGCTCTCCCTCGACGCGGAGTATGAGCTCTCGCCCCGCCTTGCCGGGAGCGCCTCCTTCGGCGCCGATGTCGGCTCCGCCGATTCGGGCCAGGCCCTTGAGCGCTCGTTCGGCCTCGGTGGGCGTTACACACTGGCCGGACCGCTGGCGCTCGTCGTCGACACCCGCTTCGGCCTGAGTTCCGGCTCGTCGCCGTGGGCCATCTCGATCGGGATCGGCACTGCGTTCGGCGGCACCAACCCCGTGAGCGGCGCCTACTCCTCGAACCGGCTCCAGCACGCGCTCTCGGGCGGGCCCAACCGCGGCTCGGGCCGGGGCAAGTTCGGGAAGACGGTGACGTGCAGTTGATATGAACGGCGCTTAGGGCTGAGGGCTTGGAGCTTCGGGTGCGCGCCCCTTGGCCCAACTGGCCGCCCCGTTTATACTTACCTCGCGTAACAATCCTCCTCCTCGGCCCCACACCGGGCCGGGGCGAACAGTCCAAAGGAAGGTGTCATGACCCGTCCGTACGAAGCGGTCTATATCTTCGATGCTGCCCTCGAAGAGGCCGCCATCAACGAGCGCCTTGCGCGCTTCCACGCCCTCATCCAGCAGCCCGGCGCCGAGGCTCCCCAGGTGAACCACTGGGGCAAGCGGACGCTCGCCTACCCGGTCAAGAAGCACGAATCCGGATACTACGTCGTCGCCAAGTTCGAGACCGAGACCTCCGCGCTCCCGGAATTCGAGCGCGCGGTCAAGCTCGATGAAGGCGTGCTCCGGTTCCTGGTGGTGGCCAACGAGGGTGCCCAGCCGGTGCCGGTCACCGCGGGCAAGTCGGACGAGGAGGATGACGAATAATGCGCCGCCCCCAGAAGACCTGCGCCATCTGTGAATCGGGCGTCCGGATCGTCGATTACAAGGACGAGCGGACCCTCACCCGCTTCCTGACCGAGCGCGGGAAGATCCTGCCGAGCCGGCTGTCGGGCACCTGCGCCCGGCACCAGCGGCAGCTGAGCACGGCCATCAAGCGGGCCCGCCAGCTCGCCCTGATCCCGTACATCAAGGGTCAGACGAGCTGAGCGCACCAGCTCACCCGGCGCCCGCCCGCATCACGGTGGGCGCCGTGCTCGGGCTCGGGCTGTTCCTGTCGGTGGCCCCGTGGGGGTTCTTTGCCCCGCTCACGGTGCTGCTCCTCTTCGGGCGGCCCCGCACCGCGCGTGAATGGCTCTGGATCGGGGCCGGCGTCATCTGGACGGCATCGCTCTGGATGCAGGAGGACGGCACGCTGCTCTTCTACGCGGTGAACGCGTGGGGCGCCCTCCTCGCCGGGGTGTTCGGGATCGTGGCGCTCTCCCCGCGGCCGTGGCGCACCTCCCCGGCGTGGATCGCGACGGCGGCCGCGGCAGTGATGTTCCTGCTCCTGCTCCACGCCAACGGGTTCGACCTCGGCGCCATCCAGTTCGAGGCCACCCGGGCGCTGGCCCAGGCCCAGGCCGACATGCGGGTGGTGGCACAGTCGCTGCTCGGGAGGGCCCCCGCCACCGACCCCGCGGCGCCGGCGGCCGTGGGCGCCATCACCCCGGCGCTCTTTACGATCCTGGGGACCCTGGGCCTCGACCTGGCCTGGCGCTGGTACCGCAGGATCGCGGCGGCACCGGCCGGAGCGCCGCCGCGGCCGTTCGCCGAGTTCCGCTTTTCCGACCACCTGGTCTGGATCCTGGTGGTGGCACTCGCGACGACCTTGGCCGGGTCCGCCGGGTACCTTCCGGCCTCGGCGGGACCGACCAACGCCCTGCTGCTGATGGGCGTGCTCTACGCGATCCGCGGGCTCGCGATCGTGTGGCCGGCGATCCACCGGATGCCGGTGGTCACCCGGATCGCGCTGCTGTTCGTGTCCGTGCTGTTGTTCGTGTTCGTGATGGCGGGCCTCTTCGGGATCGGGCTCGCCGACACCTGGGTCGATTTCCGGCGGCGCAAGCCCGCCGCACAGGGAGGCTGACGATGGAAGTGATTCTCCGCGAGGACGTGAAGGCCCTCGGCAAGGCCGGCGAGCTGGTGAAGGTCAAGGTCGGCTACGCCCGGAACTACCTCCTCCCCCGCGGCCTGGCCTACGAGGCCACCGACGGCAACAAGAAGCGCATCGCCGCCGAGACCAAGGCGCGCACCACCCGGCTCGCCGCCGAGCGCTCCGGCGCCGAGGCGCTGGCCACCCAGCTCCGCGGCCTGGTGGTGACGCTCATCGGCAAGGCGGGCGAGGAAGGCCGGCTCTTCGGCTCCATCACCACGCACGACATCTCCGACGCGCTGGCCAAGCTGGGCCATGCGGTGGACAAGCGCCGGATCGAGCTCGAGCACCCGATCAAGACCCTGGGCGACCACATGGTGCCGGTCAAGCTGCACCCCGACGTGGTGGCGGAGATCCGGGTGTCGGTGGTCCAGGGCTGACGGTTGGGCATCACCTACGTTGACGGGCCGCGGCTCGCCCGCGCGCTCTTCGCGGCGAGCGACTGGGTCGCCGGCCGCCGCGAGGAGATCAACCGCATCAACGTCTTCCCCGTCCCCGACGGGGACACCGGCACCAACTTCACACTGACGCTCCGTTCCGTCGCCGACGCCCTCCGGGCGCTCGGCGACGCTTCGCTTCCGGAGACGGTCCAGGCGATGTCCCGCGGCGCGGTCCTCGGCGCCCGCGGCAACTCCGGGATGATGCTGGCGCACTTCCTCCTCGGCTTCGCCGAGCACAGCGGCCAGCGCACCGAGCTGTCGACGACGGCCATCGCCGAGTGCCTGCAGGCGGGCGCCGCGCACCTCGAAGCCTCGCTCGACGAGCCGCGGGAGGGCACGCTCCTCACTGTGGCGCGCGAGGCGGCGGCCGCCGCCCTCCGCGTGGCGCCGACCACCGACGATGTGCTCACCTTCATGCGCCGCACCCTGGCCGAGGGAGAGGCCTCCCTGGCCCGGACGCCCGAGCTCCTCGCCGTGCTCCGCGAGGCCGGCGTGGTCGATGCCGGCGCCAAGGGCTTCGTCCTGATGGTCGAGGGCGTGGTGCGCTTCATCGAGGGCAACCCGATCCTTCCCGCCGCACCGGTCACGACGGCGGAAGCCGACTTTGCCCCGGCCGCCCACGCCGCCGTGGCCGCCGAGCGCGACTTCCAGTTCTGCACCGAGTTCCTGGTGCGGGGGGAGCAGCTCCCCGCCACCAACGAGGTGCGCACTGCGATGCGGACCTTCGGCGGCTCGATCGTGGTGGTGGTGGCGGCCGACCTCCTCAAGGTCCATGTGCACACCGACACCCCCGACGCCGTCTTTACCTACGCGGCCCGCTGGGGCACGGTGCAGAGCACGAAGGCCGAGGACATGCGGGTGCAGCACCGGAAGCTGGCCCACGGGGACGTCCGCCCGGTCGCGATCATCGCCGACAGCTCGGCCGACCTCCCCGACGCTGTCCTCGACCGGCATCACATCGCCCTCGTGCCGCTCCAGGTGATGTTCGGTGACGAGACCTTCAAGGACCGTGTCGAGCTCAAGCCGGAGGAGTTCTATCGGCGGCTCCGCCAGAGCAAGGTGCTCCCGACCACGAGCCAGCCGACGCCGGCCGACTTCGTGCAGGCCTTCCGCGACGCGCGGACCGGCGCCGACGAAGCGGTGGCGGTCCTCCTCTCCACCGGGCTTTCCGGCACCTTCCAGTCGGGACAGGCGGCGGCCAAGGCGGCGGCCCTTGGCGGGATCCACCTCGTCGACAGCCATTCGGCCTCCCTCGGCGTGGGGCTCCTGGCGCTCCGGGGGGCGGAACTGGCCGAGTCGGGATGGACCGGCAGCGAGATCGTGCGGGAACTCGAGCGGGTGCGGGGCCAGTCGGGGTGCTTCATCACCGTCGACCGGTTCGACAACCTCATCCGGTCGGGGCGGGTCACCAAGGGCCGGGCGTGGCTCGCAGGGATGCTCGACGTCAAGCCGATCCTCGGCCTCGACGAGACGGGCCGGGTGCTCCCGGTCGATCGGGTGCGCGGCCGGGACAACGTGGTGCCGAAGGTGCTCACGCTGCTGGAGCACCGGCTCACCCCCCGGCCGCGGGCGGTCCGATTCGGCGTGGTCCACGCCAACGCCCCGGAGATGGCCGAGCGGGTCCGCACGGCGCTCGTGGCCGCGTACCGGCCGCGGGACTGCATCGTGGCGCTGGCCACCGGGGTGCTCGGCACCCACGTGGGCGAAGGGGCGTGGGGCGTCTTCTACCAGGTCGAGGACGGGACGCCCGCCCGGGAAGGCGCGGCGTGACCCCCCTCCCGCCCCAGGTGGCAATGGCACTCGCCGCCGTGGAAGACCTCAAGGCGCGCGACGTGGTGGTGCTGGACTTGCGCGGGCTGACCGATGCCACCGATTACTTCATCATCGCCTCGGGGACGTCGGACACCCACGTGCGCGGCATCGCCGACTCGGTCGAGCGCGCGCTCGGCGCGGCGGGACAGCAGCCGCACCACATCGAGGGGCTGACCGCAGGGCGCTGGGCCCTGCTCGATTACGTGGACTTCGTGGTGCACCTGTTCCACCCCGAGGCGCGGGCGTTCTACCAGCTCGACCGGCTCTGGGACGATGCACCCGCGCTCCGGACGGGTTCATGACCGGCCCGCTTCCATAGATGAGGGCATCGCAGATGCGTTCCACCCGCCGGCTCCTGGCGCTCCTCCTCCTCCCCGCCCTCCCAGCGGCCGCGTCCGCACAGTACTTCGGCCAGAACCAGGTCCAGTACAGCACCTTCGATTTCAAGATCATCGAGACCGAGCACTTCGACGTCTACTACTACGACAGCGAACGCGCGGCGGCGCTCGATGCCGCGCGGATGGCGGAGCGCTCGTATGCCCGGCTGTCGCGCATCCTGGACCATCGCTTCACCGAGCGGAAGCCGATCATCCTCTACGCGTCCCACTCCGACTTCCAGCAGAACAATTCGGTGGGCTACAGCGAAGGCATCGAGGGCGTCACCGACGCGCTCAAGCAGCGCAACGTCCTCCCCTTCCCGGGGTCGTACAAGGACTTCGAACACGTCCTGACCCACGAGATGGTCCACCAGTTCCAGTACGATACCTGGAGCCACGGCCGCGCCGGCGGGAACATCGGCGCCCTGCTGACCCTGAGCCCGCCGGGGTGGTTCGTCGAGGGGATGGCGGAATACCTCTCCATCGGCCCGACCGACCCCGCCACCGCGATGTGGCTCCGTGACGCCGCGCTCGAGGGACAGCTTCCCACGATCGACCAGCTGACCAACGACCCGCGGATCTTCCCCTATCGCTACGGGCACGCGCTCCTGGCCTACATCGGCGAGCGCTGGGGCGATGAGGCCATCGGCACCATCCTCAAGGGGACGCTCTCCGGGTCGCTCGAGGCGGCCTTCCGCCGCGTGACCGGCGAGGACTTCAAGCGCCTCAGTCGGGAATGGCACGATGCCATCCAGAAGCGGTTCCTCCCCGAGATCGCCGACCGGCAGAAGGCGCGGGCCTTCGCCACCGAGATGCTCTCCGAGGAGAAGGTCGACGGGCACTACCACCTGGCCCCGGCGCTCTCGCCGGACGGGCGCCAGGTCGCGTTCTTCAGCGAGCGCAACACGTTCTTCGTGGACCTGTGGCTGGCCGACGCCGTCAGCGGCAAGGTCATTCGCCGGCTCTTCAAGTCCACCTGGAGCAGCAACTACGAGACCTTCCGCTTCATCTACTCGTCGGTGTCCTGGTCGCCGGACGGGAAGTACCTGGCATTCGTGGCCAAGCGCGGCCCGCGCGACGACCTCATCATCCTCGACGTCGAGCGGAACCGCGAGGTCCGGTCCATCCCGATCCCGCTCGCGGCGGCGCTCACCCCGAGCTGGAGCCCCGACGGGAAGCAGCTGGTGTTCAGCGGCCTCGACGGCGGGCTCTCCGACCTGTTCATCGTCAACGCCGACGGCACGGGCCTGCGGCGCCTCACGAGCGACAAGTACGCCGACCTCGACCCGGTCTGGTCCCCCGACGGCACGTCGATCGCCTTCGTGACCGACCGTGGCCCGGAGACCGACTTCCGGACCCTCATCTTCGGCAACTACCGGATCGCGCTCTATCACCTCGACAGCGGCGCCATCGAGGTCCTCCCCCACATGGACTACGGGCGGAACACGAGCCCGCAGTGGTCGCCGGACGGTCACCAGCTGGCCTTCATCTCCGACCGCACCGGCGTCAGCGACATCTATCTCTACGACCTCGGCGAGCGGGACATCTACCGGCTCACCGACCTCTACACCGGGGCCGAGGGGATCACGCCGATCTCACCGGCGCTCTCGTGGGCGCCCCAGGCCGACCGCCTCGCCTTCGTGTACTACGAGAAGGGGGACTTCGACGTCTACAGCGTCCTCGACCCCCGGGCGATGAAGCAGCAGCCGTTCGTCGACCACCCCGGCGAGAACGCGATGGCGTCGCTCACGCTGGAGCGGCCCGCGGCCCTCGCCACGACCGGTGCGCCCGTGGCCGCCGACACCACCCGGGCCCCGGTCGACTCCGCCGGCCTCCGGGCGCAGACGCTCACCGAGGGCGGGTCGCTCTACCGCTCGCCGCACGGCTTCCGCCCCGCCGACATCACGCCTCGGCACGACAGCGCGGCGCCGGCCCCGATGTCGGTGGCGGCGGTCCTGGCGAATGACACGATCGCGCTGCCGGACACCGCCGAGTTCACGCTCAAGCGGTACCACGTCAAGTTCACCCCCGATTACGTGGCGCGGCCCACCGTGGGCTACACCCGCGACAACTTCGGGCGCGGGTTCTACGGCGGCACCACGATCGTCCTGAGAGACATCCTCGGCAACAACTCGATGATCATCTCGGGGTACCTGAACGGCAGCCTGGCCGAGGCGAACGTCCTGTTCGCGTACCAGAACACGGGCCACCGCATCAACTACGGCGTCGGCCTCTCGACGGCGCCCTATTACCTGATCGGCGCGGGCAGCAACTTCAACAATGACACGGTGACCACGTCGGTCGACCGCTTCATCGTGCGGCAGGCGTTCGGACAGGCGTTCTATCCGTTCAACCGGTTCCGCCGCCTGGAGGGCCAGCTCGCGCTCACCAACATCCAGGAGGACTCCCTCCTGATCGTCGACGACCTCCTCGGTGGCACCGAGTCCCGGAACACCAAGTTCATCGGCTCCGCCTACTTTGCCCAGCCGTCGCTCGCGCTCGTCTTCGACAACTCGATCCCAGGGTACGTGGGCCCGTACATCGGTCGCCGCTCCCGCTTCGAGGTCTCCCAGACACTCGGCGATTGGCACATCACCCAGCTCTCGGCCGATTATCGCCGCTACGACCACCTGCTGGGCCCCTTCGTGCTCGCCACCCGCGCCATGATCGTCGACCGCTCCGGCCGCGACGCGGGGCGCCAGCTCCTCTTCCTCGGCTACCCGGACTACATCCGCGGCTTCACCTCCGGGTCGTTCTACAGCAACGAGTGCGTCAACGTCGACCAGGGCGGCTACACCGGGTGCAAGGGGCTCGACAACCTCCTCGGCACCTCCATCGGCGTGGCCAACGCGGAGCTCCGCTTCCCGCTCCTCAACGCCTCGCTCGGGTTCGTCCCGATCGGGTTCCCCCCGATCGAGGGCGCCATCTTCTACGACGTCGGCAAGGCGTGGGGCAGCCCCGACGCGTCGCTCCACGCCGCGCCCATCGCCAACGGCGACCTGGTCTCGTCGTGGGGCACTTCGATCCGCGTCAACCTGCTCGGGTTCGTCGTGCTCCGGTTCGACTACGCCTTCCCCACCCGGCCGGTCAAGGGATACTGGACGGTGAGCCTCGGGCCGACGTTCTGACCTTGGGGGGGCGGCGGGAACCTCCCGCTGCCCCGCTTCCCCGCTGTCCCGCTCCCCCGCCTTTCATTATCTTGAGGCCGTGCCAGCCCCTTCCCGCATCATCCCGGGCCTGATCCTCCTGGCGGGCGTTGCCTGCCGTTCCGTGCCGTCGCGCGGGCCCCTGTCCGCCGCCACCGCCCAGCCGCCCCAGGCCGTCTCGTTGCTTCGCGTCCCGCTCAAGGGCGGGAAGCCGGCGCTCCTGCGCCTCCCGACGCTCACGTCGTCGAGCTGGGTGGGCCGCGAGGACCTTCCGGCGCCCAAGGCGCTGGTCGGGACCGACATCGACGCCCGGCTGGTGTATGTCCGCGACCTCAAGGGCAACGTCGTGGCCCTCGATCTCGAGGCGGGGCGGAACCATCCGGTCCTGTCCAATGTGGCCGCGGCCACCGTGGGCCCCGACGGCACGCTCTACACCGTCGGGACCGACCACGTGGTGAGCGAGACGGCCGACCGGACCCCGGTCACCTTCCCCGGAAAACTCGCCACCGGCGTACGCGACCTCTTTGCCGGTGGTGACGAGTCGGCGCTAGCCCTCCTCGAGGGATCCGCCCCCACGCTCGCGCTCGTGGACCGCCAGCACCCGCCCACGCTCGTGCCGATCCCTGCCGGCGAGGCGACCGCCACGACCTGGGGCAACCTGGTCGCCATCGCCGCCGACAGCGCCGTGGTCCTCTACACCCCCGGCTCGGCCCATCCGTTCCGGTCCCTCGACGCCGGCGACCACGCCCGACTGGTGGCATTCTCGCCGAGCGGGCACCGGCTCTACGTCGGGCGGAAGGGATCCGACGCCCTCAGCGTCTTCGACCGCTTTTCCTGGACCCGGCTTCCCGACATCGACCTTCCCGGCGATCCAGGCGCCCTTCGTCCCGACCCGTTCGGCGAGTATCTCCTGGTGCGCCCCGCCAAGGGCGACTCGGTCTGGGTCGTCGACCTCTCGACCAACGAGCTCCTGGGCAGCTGGCCGTCGAGCTGGGGCGAGGACCTGCCCACCGTCGCCAAGTCGCGCTACCTCCTGGTGCGCCAGGGCCAGGACGTCGTCAGCTACGACCTGGCCACCGCCAAGCTCCCCGAGACCGGGCGCGTCCCGGGCGGCGCGGCCGACCTGTGGCTCGTGCTCCAGTGGGCGCCCCGGGGCGAGATCCCCCTCGGCCCGGCCGTCGACTCCACGGCGCTCGCCGCCGCCGACAGCGCCCCCGACACCCGGATCTTCGTCCAGGTGAGCAGTTCGCAGAACCCGGCGTGGGCCAATGAACTGGCGCGCAAGATGAAGGACGTGGGCCTCCCCGCCCAAGTCATCAAGCCCACCCACGAGGACGAAGGCTACCGCGTGGTGCTCGGCCCCTACCCGACCCGGGAAGCGGCCGAATCCACCGGCAAGAAGCTCGGCCAGCCCTATTTCATCTATACCCCGGACGCCGCCGCCCCATGAGCCCCTCCACCCCGGACCTGCGATGAAGCTCACCCGGCTCGAGCTCTCCGGCTTCAAGTCGTTCGCCGACACGATGTCGCTCGACTTCGAACAGGGCGTCACCGCCATCGTCGGCCCCAACGGCTGCGGCAAGTCGAACGTCTCGGACGCGGTGCGGTGGGTGCTGGGCGAGCAGTCCGCGCGCCTCCTGCGGGGCGGCAAGATGGAGGACGTGATCTTCCAGGGGTCCACCGGCCGGCGCCCCGGCAACCTTTCGGAAGTGTCGCTCTACCTCGACAACTCCGACGGCGTCCTCCCGGTGGCGTACAAGGAGGTCGTGATCACCCGCCGGCTCTCCCGGTCGGGCCAGAGCGAGTACCTCCTCAACAAGGCGAACGTCCGCCTCCGCGACATCCAGGACCTCCTCCGCGGCACCGGGCTCGGGAGCGACGCCGGCGTCGTGATCGAGGCCAAGATGATCGACCTGCTCCTCTCCGACCGGGCGGAGGAACGGCGCGCCCTCTTCGAGGAGGCGGCCGGCATCGGCCTCTACCGCGACCGGAAGCAGAGCACCGAACGCCGGCTCGAGGAGACGGCGGTCGACCTCCAGCGGGTGGAGGACCTGATCGCGGAGGTGCAGACCCAGCTCCGGAGCCTGGCCCGCCAGCGCGGCAAGGCCGAGCGCCATACCAAGCTCCAGGAGGAGAAGTTCTCGGTCCAGGTGACGCTGGCGCACCGCCAGCTGGCCCGGATCGAGGACCTCCTCGGCACCTTCGGCGACCGGCGGAAGGAACTCGCCACCGCCCTGCCCGCGGCCCGGGAGCACCTGGCCGCCGCCGAACGGCGCCGGGATGAGGCCGAACGCGCCCGGACGTCGGTCGATGCGGAACGGACCGAGATCGTCCGGCGCCTCGGTGCCGTCGCAGGGCTCGTCTCGTGCGAAGGCGTGCGCGTCGGGGGCGCCGAGGCGGTGTCTGTATCCTTCCCCGGCTTCGTCGACCTGCTGAACTCAGTGGCGCAGAGATGATCGTTTCCATCGACGGCCCGGCCGGGGCCGGCAAGAGCACCGTCGCGCGCAGCCTGGCGCAGCGGCTCGGCTTCCGCTACCTCGACACCGGCGCGATGTACCGGGCGCTGACGTGGCTCGCGCGGACGGAGAGCGTGCCGATGGACAAGGGTGCAAAGCTCGGCGAGCTCGCGAGCGCCAACCCCGTCGACTTCGACGAGCACGGACGCTGCTTCATCGCCGGCACCGACGTCACCGCGGCGATCCGCCGCGCCGACATCGACCGGCTCGTCCCGGTCGTCGCGCGTCACCCTGAAGTTCGCGAGGTGATGCGCG
>DATIEF010000186.1:0-3216 GCA_035455865.1 Gemmatimonadales bacterium
ACCACCAGCACGCTCCCTCCCCGGTCGTCGGTGCGGTAGCGGCCCAGCACCCGGCGGAGCTGCTCCCGGTCGATCGGCTTGGTCACGTACTCCGCGGCGCCGAGGGTGTAGCCGAGCTTCTTGTCGTCGACCACCGTGAGCATGATCACCGGGACATCGGCGAGGGCCGAGTCGTCCTTCAGGCGGGCGAGCACCTCCCAGCCATCCATCCCCGGCATCATCACGTCGAGGGTGATGGCGTCGGGGCGGCGCTCGCGCGCACGGATGAGCCCCTCGGCGCCGTCGGCGGCCTCGTCCACCGAGAATCCCTCCCGGACCAGGAAGCGGCGCATCAGCGCGCGGACCGGCGCCTCGTCGTCGATGACGAGCACCCGTCCCGCGCCCCCGCCCGTCACGGCCTCGCCGGCGGGGACGGGAGCCGCACCCTCGGCCGCCGCGCCGACGTCCACCGGCAGCCGGACGGTGAAGGTGGAGCCGACCCCGGGCGTGCTCTCCACATCGATGCTGCCGCCCATCATCTCGCAGAAGCGGCGGGTGATGGCGAGGCCGAGGCCGGTGCCGCCGAAGCGCCGGGTGGTGGAGGCCTCCGCCTGAGAGAACGCCTCGAAGATCCGCGACTGCTGCTCCGGCGTCATCCCGATCCCCTGGTCCGTCACGCGGAACACGACGTCGTGCCCGCCGCCGCCCGCCGCCGTGCGCGACACGTCGAGGGTGATGGACCCCCGCTCGGTGAACTTGGTGGCGTTCGAGAGGAGGTTGAGGAGCATCTGCCGCACCTTGGTCAGGTCGGCGCGGAGGAGGCCCAGGTCTGCATCCACCCGCACCTCGAGGCGGTTGCCGCGCGCGGCCACCAGGGGCTGGATGGTGGTGCGCACCTCCTCGACCAGCGGACGCACGTCGAAGGTCTCGAGGTAGAGCTCCATCTTGCCGGCCTCGACCTTGGAGAGGTCGAGCACGTCGTTGATGAGCGCCAGCAGGTGCTTGCCCGACGAGCGGATCTTTTCGAGGTCGGTGCTCCACGCCCCGTTCCCCTGGTCGTCGGCGTCCTCCTTCAGCATCTCGCTGTAGCCGATGATGGCGTTGAGCGGGGTGCGGAGCTCGTGGCTCATGTTGGCCAGGAAGCGGCTCTTGGCCTGGTTGGCCGATTCCGCCTCCCGCTTGGCCTCGAGCAGGTCGGTCACGTCGTGGTAGAGCGCCAGGATGCCGATGTTCCGCCCCTCGATGGCCACCGGCACCGCCGAGATCTCGACGTCGATGAGGCTGCCGTCCTTGCGGCGGCGCTTGCCGATCCCGCGGATGGCGCCCTGGCTCGCCTGCGAGGTGTAGGCGTTGGCCTCCGAGCGGGTCCGCTCGTCGCTGATGAGGCCGTCGAGGTCGCGCCCGAGCGCTTCCTCGCGGGTGTAGCCGAAGAGGCCCTCGAAGGCCGGGTTGAGCGCCGTGATCCGCCCGTCGGTCTCGAGCGTCACGATGGCCACCGGGCTGTTGGCCACGACCGCACCGAAGAATTCCCGCTCCCGCTGGGCGGCGGTGTAGAGCCGGGCGTTCTCGATCGCGATGGCGGCCTGCGGGGCAAAGAGCTGCAGCAGCCGGAGGTCGTCGGCGCCGAAGTGGCGGGTCGGGTCGGCGTGGGTGCTCGCGATGGCGCCCACGAGGCGCGGGCCGATGAGGAGCGGCGCCACCATCACGGCCTGCACGGTGTCGCGCACGTCGGAGTACTTGGTGGAGCGGCCGGCCCACTCGTCGTAGTTGGGGATGATCAGCGGCTCGTGGGAGACGGCCACCTTGCCCATCGCCCCCTCGCCCAGGGCCAGCCGGGTGCCGGTCGAATCGCGCGAGATCCCGGTGCTCGCCACGATCACGAGTTCGCTGCGCTCCTCCTCGTATATGGCGAGCTCGCCGCCGGTCACGCCGAGGAGGGCCACGGCGCGGCCGAGCACGGCGTGGAGGAGCTTGGAGAGTTCGAGCTGGCCGGAGAGGTCGGCCATCGTGTCGAGGAGCGCCTGCTGCTCGTCGGCCCGGCGGCGCGCGCTCACCAGGAGCCGCGCCCGCCCGATGGCCAGGCTCGCGAGCTCGGCCACGGCGGTGAGGACCTGGAAGTCGGCGGAGGCGAAGGCGTCGGGCTCGGCGCTCTCGACCACCAGCACGCCGATCGTGCGGTCGTCCACGCGGAGTGGGACGTCCACCTCGGAGCCCGAGGCGAGGCTCGCCACGTAACCCTTCTGCTCCTTGACCCGTGGGGTGTAGTGGAGCTTGCCGTCCTTGATGGCGCGGTCGCTCAACCCCTCGCCGGGGTGGACGCGCCACATCGGCGGGGCGTCGGGCCAGCCCACGCTCGCCTGCAGGACCCGGTCGCCGGTGGCGTCGAGGAGGAAGAGGCCGAGGAAGTCGTAGCCGAGCGCCTTGTCCTGGAGGCCCGCCACGACCCGGCGGCACACCTCCTGCTCGTCGATGGCGGCGGCGACTTCGGCGGAGAGGCGGAGCAGGGCGGACTGGCGCTGCGCCAGGGAGCCACGCCGGGGGCGGGCGGCGCGGGCGCGGGGGGCGCGCTTCTTGGGACGTGCAGGCATCGGGCTCCGGGGGCCGGACTCAACGGGCTGGAGACGGCTCCTCGAATATGCGACTTGCCGGGGCGGAGGGCCAGCGGGGGGAAGAGTAAAGGATCGTTCGAGGGGCGGGCACAGAGCGACGTTACGCAGGGGCGGCGCATGCGCCGCCCGGATGACCTGACTCCCGCTCCCCGCGGCCCTTCCTCACCCCCCAACCCCCTCTCCACGTTCGTGGAGAGAGGGGCGCCCGAAGGGCTTGCCGGCATACCAGCAACGGGGTTGTGTGGGCCACCCACACAGCCAGCAGTCCTTCGTGCCTCTTCGTGATCCGGAGCCTGTCCTGAGCGAAGCGAAGGATGCCCTTCGTGTTTCAAGCTGTCCTGAGTCGAACGCGACCTGGTCGCCAAACTACGCCAGCGTCACGCCCCGGCGGAGCCCGGCGGCTCCTTGTCCGTCGAGATGCCGAGCGGCACGTACGCCGGGCACTTCCCGATGAAGCTGGTGACCACGAACACGACCGCGATGACGCCGAGCACGATGGCAAGCGTGCCGCCGATCTTGCCCATGAAGTAGAGGACGCCGACCGCGATCGCCGCCAGGATCCGGATCGTCCGATCCGCCGTACCCATGTTCTTCTTCATCGTTCCCTCCGTGCTGACAAGGTTGCGCC
>DATIEF010000187.1:0-2570 GCA_035455865.1 Gemmatimonadales bacterium
GAGCGCGCGGGTCAGGCGATAGCCGAGCCCCCCTTCCACGCCGAGCACCACCCGTGCCCCGGCGTCGACGCCGCCGGCCTCGACCGGGATGGTGTCGGTGGCGGTGATCACCGTGAGCGTGCCCTGGTCGCGCCCGGAGGCCGTATCCCACCAGACGCTCAGACGCCGGTCGGACGGAAGGACCGGCGCGTAGAACCCAGCGACCATCGGCCCGAGCTCGGCCGCCGCCGCGGCGCCCTCCTTGGCGGTGACGAACGCGGGGACCCGGACCACGACCTCGCCGATCGTCAGCTCCCGGCTGGGCGAGGAGCTGAGCAGTCCCCGCCGTTCGGCCTGGAGCGAGTCGTTGGCCACCTCGAACCGCGCCTGGGCGCGCGCCTGCCGCGCCTCGGCCGCCCGCACGGCGGCGGCGGCCGGGGTCTGCGCCACGAGCATCGGCGGCACCAGCAGGGCGATCGCGAGCGAGGCGATCAGGCGCGCGCGGTCAGACATCGAAGAGGTTCCAGGGGCCCCAGAGGACCCGGAAGGGGCTCCAGCGATCGAGGAAGAGGGTGTCGATCACGTTGGAGAGGATGTCGGGATGGCCCGCGGCCGCGAGCAGCATCAGCGCCCCGAGGGCGGCCGGGACGAACCACGCCTTCCGCCCGGAGAGGCCGATGAGCGAGACCGCCGCGAACACCACGGACGCCGCGGCCACGAACCGGATCGCGATGCTGAAGGGATGCGCGACGATCGCCGGCGGCACGGTCACCATCGCGCTCGCGAGGAGTGCGGCGAGCAGCAGTCCGAGGCCGACCGGGAGGAGCAGGGTGAGCCCGCTGAGAAAGCGGGTCGCCGCGTACTGCCAGCGCGGGATCGGCAGGGTGAGGGCGTAGACCCAGCGGGCCAGCACGTCGGCGTGCCAGGTGGCGATCCCCAGGAAGCCGCCGGTGCAGAGGGCCAGGAAGAGGTACGCCACGGCCATGGCGTCGGACTGATTCAGGAGGATCGTGAGCCGGTCGATCCCCGGCACGTCGGGACCGAGGGTCCCCTGCACCGTCGCCAGCGGGAAGGCGACGGCGCCGATGAGTGCGAGGCCGACGATCGGCCCGAGCGCGCGGAGCTGGGCCCGGAGCATGGCGTGATAGATGCGGCGCATCAGGCGGCCCTCCGGTCGTCGCGGGCCCAGCGCAGCAGCTCGACGAACACTTCCTCGAGGTCGAGCGCCAGCACCTCGCGCAGCGGGGCGCCGCGCTGGCCGAACCATCCTTCCATCCCGTCCTGCCAGCCGCGCACCAGCCACTCCTCCGCGCCGCCCAGGGAGCGTTCCCGCCCGAGGAGCACGAAGGGCGCGCCCGCGGCGTCGGGAACGACGTCACCGAGGCGCAGGCGCCGGACCCCCGACTTGAAGGTGGCCATCGGGAGGTCGGCCACGAGGGCGCCCTGGTCCATCAGGCCCACCCGGTCGCAGATCCGCTCGAGTTCGTGGACCAGGTGGCTGGAGATGAACACCGTCGCCCGGCGCTCCTCCACATACTCGACCAAGGCGCCGAGGACGTCGCGGCGGACCACCGGGTCGAGGCCGTCGGTCGGCTCATCGAGGATGAGGAGGTCGGGGCGCTGCCCGAGGGCGAGGAGGAGCATGAGCTTCCCCATCTCCCCCTTGGAGAGCCGGGAGAGCTTCCGGTCGGTCGGGAGGCCGAAGCGAAGCCGCTGCGATTCGGCCCACTTGGCGTCCCAGCGCGCATGGAAAGGAGCGTGGAACCGGAGGGCCTGCGCCACCGTGAAGTGGCCATACAGGTGGGGGCGTTCCGGCACGTAGCCGATCCGGGCGAGGGCCTCGGGGAGGGCACGCGGGACCTCGTGGCCGAGGAGCGAGATCCGTCCCCGGGTCGGCCCGAGGAGGCCAAGGAGGGCGCGGATCGTCGTGGTCTTGCCGCTCCCGTTCGGGCCGAGGAAGCCGTAGACGGCGCCGGTGGGGACCTGGAGGGCGACGTCCTGGAGGGCGAATTCCCGTCCGGCCCGGAAGCGGAGCCCTTCGGTGCGGATGGCGAGGTCGGTCATGGCTGGCGCTCCCGGGTGAGCTTGTCGAAGGCGGCGCGGAGGGCGTCGGGGCGGATCCCCCGCTTCCCCGCTTCCTCGATGAGGGCGCGGACGAGCTCGCGCGCCTGCGATTCCTGGGTTCGGGCGCGGAGCTCGGCGCCGATGTCACGGACGTAGGTGCCGCTGCCGTGCCGCATCTCCACGAATCCCTCCACTTCGAGTTGGCGGTAGGCCTGCACCACGGTGGCCGGGTTCACGCGGAGCTGCCCGGCGAGGGCGCGGACCGAGTCGAGCGGGGCCTCCGGTGCGAGCTCGCGCGCCACGATCGCGACGCGGAGCTGGTCGGCGATCTGGGCGTAGAGCGGGACCGGACTGCGGGGGTCGAGCCGGAAGAACACCAGGGCCTCAAGTGTATTGGTGTAGGCATACACTAAGACACCACCCCGGCCCCGTCAAGAGGGGGGTAGCGCGCCGGGTCCCACCGGGCTTCCCCGAAGACACCCCGTTGTGACCCGCGACCTAGCCCGCTTTCCCGGCGACCGTATATT
>DATIEF010000188.1:0-2762 GCA_035455865.1 Gemmatimonadales bacterium
GATCGGGGAGATGAGGAGTAGCACAAGGGCGATGTACAGGCGCGTCCGGTAAAACAGGCGAAGAATGCGGGCCTGGTACATCGCTCCACTCTCCGAGACCATGCGATGATCGTAGGCGCGATTTAACTAATTCTACTGTAACAGTTTTCCGAACATCTTGTCGGGCATCGGGGTTATGATGGGCGGCATGGGGCATCCTCGTATGGAGACACCGCCATGTCGCTCCTTGATCACCCCGAAGCTCAAGCCCTGCTCGCCGACGCCGTGGTCTTGCCTGAAGACGTCCGGGGCCTCCGTGACCACCTCACGCGCTTCCTGGAGCGCTACCTGCCCCGGTTCTACCGGCAGGAGCAGCGCGGGCACGCCGCGGCCTTCGTCCGTGGCTTGCTCAGCGGCCTGGAACGCAAGAGCGCCGAGCCGATCGCCCGGCAGGCCGGCATCCCGCGCAAGAACCTCCAGTACTTCGTCGGCTGTGGGGCCTGGGATGACGAGGCCGTCATGGCCGAGCTGCGCGGGCACGTCCGCGCGGAGTTGGCCGAGCCCGACGGCGTAATCGTCATCGACCCGTCCGGCTTCCCCAAGAAGGGGGGCGACAGCTGCGGCGTGGCCCGCCAGTGGTGCGGCCGCCTGGGCAAGGTCGACAACTGCCAGCTCGGCGTCTTCCTGGCCTACGTGTCCACGAAGGGACACGCGCCCCTGGACCGTCGCCTTTACCTGCCCGAGGAGTGGGCCGCAGACGCCGAGCGGCGCCAGGCGTGTCATGTGCCCGAGGGCGTCGTCTCCCAGACGCCCTGGGAGATCGCCGCCTTCTTGTTGCAGCGCGGCGGGGCGGACCTGCCCCACGGTTGGGTCGTGGGCGACGACGAGTGCGGCCGGGCCTCGGAGTTCCGCGCCCTGCTGCGCCAGCGGCAGGAGCGGTACGTGCTCGACGTGCCGTGCAACACCACGGTCCGCGACCTGGACGGCCGCCGCCCCCCGCGCAAGAAGGGCCGGCGCGGGCCGAAGCGGAAGGTCCCGTTCCGCCGGGTCGACACCTGGGCCGCGAAACTGCCCCCCGACCGCTGGACCCGCTTCACGGTCCGCGACGGCTCGAAGGAGCCCCTGGTGGTGGAGGCGGTGGTGGCCCGCGTCCGTGCCAAGCTCGGCCGGCGGATCGGCCCGGAGGAACGTCTGCTGGTAATCCGGACGTTGGAAGAGAAACCGAAGGTGACCTACGCCCTGAGCACTGCCGCGGCCGACGTACCCCTGAGCAAGTTGGTGGATGTGCGGTCGCGGCGTCCGCGGATCGAGGAGGTGTTCCAGGAGGCCAAAGGCGAGGTGGGCCTGGCCCATTATGAGGTCCGAAGCTGGGTGGGCTGGCATCACCATATCACGCTGAGCCTGTTGGCGTTGTGGTTCCTGATCCTGGAGCGGCGGCGGTTGGGGGGGGAAAACCCCGGCGGTGACGGTGTCGCAAGTGCGGGCGATCTTCACCGCACTGCTCCGGAAGCGGCCAGCGACGGCGGTGGAGATCGCCAAAGAGGTCAGCGATGTGCTGCGGCGTAACGAGGAAGCGCGGATCTATCACTGGCATGCCGAGACCGGTAAGTTCCCGCCTCCTCGGCCGCGATCAAGTTTCAGTTAACTGTTAGGCTCATCCGGTGTTTCGGGGGGACGGCTTGAGGAGCAGCCCGACCAAGGCTCCGAGGAGCGCTTTGCCCCGCCGCCGCACGTTGTGCACGAACTCGAAGAACCCCAGGTACAGCGGCAGCTTCTCCTGCGAGATCCCCCGATGCGGTCGGAGCCAGCTCCGCAGCAGCGACCAGAACCCCTCCATCGTGTTGACGTGCACCTCGCAGAAGCCATCCCCGTCGTCGTCCCGGGCGAACTCGCCCGCCGCATGGCACACCGTCCGGTGGGCGTAGCCCCACTCGGCGAGCCGGTGGTAGATGTCATACTCGTCGGTGTAGACGGTGCTCCCCGGGGCGATCGTCGCCTTGATGAGCGGGCCGATGGTCGCCTGCCGGACGTCGGCCAGCATGCGGATGACGACCTCGCCGGTCCGCTGGATCATCCCGAAGATCGGTGGCTTCTCCTTCTCCAACGTCCCACGCCCCGGCGCCCCCCTCAGCCGCCGGCGCCGGCCGGGCCGCCCTTTTTTCGGACCGCTTCGGGGTGACCCTTATGGCCGGCCACGACGTACACCTCGTCGCACTCGACCTCGCCGCTGAGGGTGACCTCGGGCTTGCGCACAACGACTCCCTCCCGCAGTACGGTCGTCATCCGTTGGGCGTCGTCGGGGTCAAGATCCAGCTCCTTGGCGATCTGCTCGTTGGAGAGGTCCAGCCCCATGAAGTACAGGACCAGGATCCAGACCCGGAGCGGCTGGTGGTGGCCGGCGAAGATGGTGTCGGTCAGGTCATCGAAGCGCCGGCCGCAGGACCGGCACTCGTACCGCTGCCGATGAGGCTCGGTCTCATCCCGGCCCTGCTTGACGACCTGGGGCGAATCGCAGTGGGGGCAGCGGGCGCCGTCCGGCCAGCGGAGGTGGCGGACCACCTCGTAGCACTTGGCGTCGTCGATGATCCCCAGGATATTGACGAGCATCACAGGCGCTCCCGCCGCCTGCCGAACCGATCTGTGGCCCCTCGGGCTTAATTGTACGGCCGGGGCCTCGGTCTTGCACTCATCTCCCTGAAACACCGGATGAGCCACTCCTGAATGTCCAGTTCGGGGTCCGCAAATTTCTTGTTCATCTCGGCCGGGTGGTGGGCCGGAAGCTG
>DATIEF010000189.1:0-3663 GCA_035455865.1 Gemmatimonadales bacterium
ACGAAGAGCACCGCAGGGCCTTCGCCGCGGACCTCGACCGCGAGGTTCACCCCGTTCACCGTGAGACGAAGGGTGTCGCCCCGGCTCGAAGGCCGGGCGTTCATGAAGTGTCCCACTTCCCCCGGAACCACGACGGGCTTGCCGTCGCGATCGATGCAGACGAAGACGAACTCGGCCGTGGCGATGAGGGAGTCGTCATTCACCCGCCGGGCGGTCTGGCGCATGGTGAAGCTGGTGCGCCCGAGGTGCACGAGCGCCTGGGTGAAGCGGAGCACGTCGCCGGGGAAGGCCGCGGCGTGGTAATCGATGGTGGTCTTCCGGACGGCGGGCCACGCCCCCGCGCGCGTGAAGACGTCCATCCCGGGCCCGCGCGCGAGCATCTCCCACCGTGCCCGCTCGAAGAGCGAGAGGAAGGAGGCCTGGTTGAGGTGCCCGAAGGCGTCACACTCATCCGGGTAGACGGTCAGGTCGATATCGGGGATGGTCACGGGACGGCGGTCGAGAGTGGGGGATCGAGGTGGTATGATTCGGAAGAGTATACGGGCCCGCGCACCTCGAGGATAGGAGTCAGCATGCGACCACAGACCGACTACCTCCGCCACGCGGCGAAGCTCGCCCGCAAGCTCCAGCTGGACGCGGGCCCCGGGGGGACCCCCCAGCCCGACGCCGAATTCTGGAAGACCCTGGCCAAGGCGCTCGACGAGTGCGCCCAGGGGCTCGAGTCGCTGGCGAGAGCCGAGTGAGCGGCGAGACCTTCCCGATCCGCTGGATCGACAGCGGCCCGGCGCTCGCCGACCTGCTCGCGACCCTGGCCCGGCCGCCGCGGGTGGCGGTCGACACCGAGGCGGCGAGCTATCACCGGTATTCGGATGCGGTCTGCCTGCTGCAGCTCTCCACGCCGGCCCTCACCGCGGTCATCGACGTCCCGCGGGTGGGGGGGCTTGCCGCACTAGGCGCGTTGCTCGCCGACCCCGCGGTGGAGTCGAGCTTCCATGACGCCGACTACGACCTCCGGCTGCTCGACCGCGATCACGGGTGGCGGGTGGGGCGGCTCTTCGACACGCGGATCGCGGCACAGCTCGTGGGCGAGCCGGGGATCGGCCTGGCCGCGCTGCTGGAGAAGTACGCCGGGATCCGGCTCGACAAGAAATTCCAGCGCGCCGACTGGTCGCGCCGGCCGCTCGAGCCCGGGATGCTCGAATACGCCGCCGCCGACACCCATTACCTCCTCGCCCTCCGCGACGTCATGGAAGCGAAGCTCCGCGAGGCGGGCCGGCTGGGGTGGGCCGAGGAGGAATTCGGGATCGCGGCGCAGGTGCGGTGGGAGGACAAGCCCGCCGACGAGGCGTATCTCAAGGTGAAGGGGGCGCGCCTCCTGAAGCCGCGCCAACTCGCCATCCTCCGGGAGCTCTATCGCTGGCGGGACGAGACCGCGAAGCGGCTCGACCGGGCCACCTTCCGGGTGATGAACCCGGAGACCCTCCTGCTCCTCGCGGAACTGCAACCCACCGACCCGGCGGCGCTCAAGGGGATCCGGGGACTCTCGCCCGACCAGGTGGAACGGCGGGGGCGGGAGTTGATCGACGCGATCGCCCGGGGGCTCGCGGTGCCCGAGCCGGAACTGCCGCGGTTCGAGCGCACGCGCCGCCCGCCACCCGACCCCGCCTTCGACGCGCGACTGGAGCGGCTGAAGGTGGCGCGGAACGCGGCGGCCGAGCGGCTCGGGCTCCAACCGGGCGTGCTCTGCCCGAACGGGACGCTCGAAGCGACCGCTCGACGCGAGCCGAAGTCGGTGAACGAACTCCAGGAAGTGGAGGAAATGCGGCGGTGGCAGAGGGAGGTGCTGGGGCCGGAGCTGCTCGCGGCGAGTCTGGGCGGGTAGGCGAATGTGGCGGAGGGACCTACTCGGCATCGAGCAGGTCCCCCACTCCGTTCGGGAAGGTTCCCGGTACCTGCTTGCGTCCCGCCGACCCCCTGCTATCCGAGGAAGGCCCGGATCCGGGGGTCCATCCGTTCGGGGGGCCAGTACGATTCCCAGACCAGCTCCACCTCGACCTTGCCGACCCCTTCGAGATCCTTGGCGACGCGCTCGACATCGGCCATGATCTCCGGGCCGCTGGGGCAGCCGGGAGAGGTGAGGCTCATCTTGATGTGGACATCGTTCTGCTCGGAGACATCGATCTCATAGATGAGGCCGATGTCCACCACGTTCAGGTTCAACTCCGGGTCCTTCACGGCCCGGAGGGCCTTGCGCACGAATTCAGGGGTCAGGCCCATCACCGTCTCGCGTGCTAGATAGAGGGCAGTTCAGCGATCGGCCTGTATACTAGCAAACTGGTCGGATTTCCGCACGGCACGCCCCGGGGGTGGCCCGGACGGCGGCATCGGCCACTTTGGCGCGGATCTCGTGGAGTGCGGTGAACGGTTTCGCGACCTTGGGACCGAAGGCGCGGTTGGTGAGGAAGACGACGAAGAGATCGCGTTCGGGGTCGATCCAGAGCATCGTCCCGGTCCAGCCGGTGTGGCCGTACGCGCGAAGCGTGGGCAGGGTCCCGTACGGGGAAGGGGTGTATTCGTCGGTGGTGCGCGATTCCCATCCGAGCAGCCGGGCGCCGGCGGCCGGATCGCTCGACAGGAAGGTGTCGATCGTGGCCGGGCGCACGAGGGGGCTTCCTCGGCGGAGCCACCATTGGGCGTATCTCGCCACATCCGCGGCGGAGGCGAAGAGCCCCGCGTGGCCGGAGACGCCGCCGAGCCGCTTGCTGTTCTGGTCGTTCACCTCGCCCGCGATCGGATGGCCGTGCCAGACGCCGGTCGGCGCGACGCGCGCGCGCCACGAGTCCGGCGGTAGGTAGCGGGTGTTGCGCATGCCGAGCGGGGCGAAGATGGAATCCTCGGTGATGCGCTCGAGCGGGCGGGCGGCGACGCGTTCGACGACGAGGCCGAGGAGGATCGCGTTGAGGTCGCTGTATTCGGCGCGGGTGCCGGGGGGACGGCGGAGCGGCGTGGCATAGAGGAGTGCCAGGGCGCCGTCGCGGTCGCGGGTGAGGCGCGCGAAGTCGACCCACGCGGGGAGCCCGCTCGTGTGGTCGAGGAGCATCCGGACCGTGACCTGGTCCTTGGCCCCCCCCGCGAAGCGCGGCAGGTACCGGCGGACCGGGGTGTCGAGCGCCAGGCGGCCTTGGTCGACCAGCAGGGCGGCGGCGGCCGTGGTGGCGACCACCTTCGTGAGCGAGGCCAGGTCCCAGGCCGTCGTGGCCGGGTCGGGGGCCGGGCTCCGGGGATCCCAGGTGAAGTGCCCGAACCCGCGGGTGTGCACGATCGCGGTCGAGGTGCCGACGACGACCGCCGCGCCGGGATAGACGCCGCGCCGTACGCCCTCGGCGACGATCGAATCGAGCGCGCCGAACTGCGCCGCGAGGGGCGTGGGGAGCGCGAGGAGGAGCGCCAGGAGGAGCCGGCGGTTCACTTGAGGGAGACCGGCGGGAGGCGGTAGAGGAGCCGGATGGTCGCGATGTCGCGATCGGTGAGGACCGGCCGGCGGGTGGTGGGGTACATGATGTCCTGGTCGTCGTCGGAGTGCGGCAGCCCGAGCGCGTGGCCGACCTCGTGGAGGGCGACGGCGCGGAGCCCCTCGGGCGAGATGGCGCGTCCGCCGCTGTC
>DATIEF010000190.1:0-2341 GCA_035455865.1 Gemmatimonadales bacterium
CCGTGACCTGCGGCGCTGGTGCCGCGTGGGCGACGACGTGGAGGGGCTCCTCCGGTCCGCCATCACCCGGCTCGGGCTCTCGGCGCGCGCCTATCACCGGGTGCTCAAGCTGGCCCGGACCATCGCCGACCTCGACGGCGCGGCGGACCTGGCCCCGCCGCACGTGCGCGAGGCCATCCAGTACCGGAGCCTCGATCGGCGCGCCACGGCGGGGCGGGCGGAAGCCTGAGGGCCGGCGACTGGTGCGGCGCGAGGGGTGTGGTATTTTGAGGCACCCCTCCTCCCGACCCTACAACGGAGTCCACGGTGCGCCTCCTCCCACGCGACGAGCGGTTCTTCGACCTGTTCACCCAGGTCGCCACGCTCAACGTCGAAGCCGCCGTGCAGCTGGTGGAGCTCATCTCGGTGTCCGAGGACCGCCGGGCGCCGATCGTCGAGGCCATCAAGCGCCTGGAGCACCAGGCCGACGACCTGACCCACGAGGTGGTCAATCGCCTGGACCGGAGCTTCATCACGCCGCTCGATCGCGAGGATATCCACATGCTCGCCTCGCGCCTCGACGACGTGCTGGACCTCATCGACGGCACGGCGCGGCGGCTGCAGATCTTCCGGGCCGGGAATGCGCCCACCGGGGCCATCCGGCTGGCGGAGGTCATCCGGCATGCCGCGGAGCAGGTGCTCGAGGCGGTGAAGGTGCTGGAGAAGAACGACCACGGCGTGGTGGTCGATGCCTGCATGAAGATCAAGAAGCTGGAGGAGGACGGCGACGCGACCTACCACGAATGGCTGGGCAAGCTCTTCGAGGGGGCCACCGACGCGCTGATGGTCATGAAGTGGAAGGAGATCTACGACAACCTCGAGAAGACGCTCGACCACGCCGAGGACGTGGCGAACGTGCTCGAGTCCATCTCCATCAAGCACGCCTGACGATGACGGGCACCGTCTCGTACGTCCTGCTGATCATCGGCGTCGCGTTCGTCTTCGACTTCTTCAACGGCTTCCACGACAGCGCCAACTCCATCGCCACGGTGGTGTCGACCCGGGTGCTCTCGCCGGGGGTGGCGGTGCTCTGGGCGGCGTTCTTCAACTTCGCCGCGGCGTTCACCGTCGGCACCGCCGTGGCCAAGACGATCGGCGGCGGCCTGGTGGACCCGCGGGTGGTGGACCCGCCGCTCATCCTCGCCGCGCTGGTGGGCGCCATCGTGTGGAACATCATCACCTGGCTCCTCGGGTTGCCGACGAGCTCCTCGCACGCGTTGATCGGCGGGCTCGGGGGGGCGGCGGTGGCCAAGGCGGGGGTCGGCGCGCTCCTCCTGAAGGGGTGGATCCCCCCGGTCGTGGCGATCGTGGTGTCGCCGTTCATGGGGATGCTCCTGGGCCTCACGCTCACCGTCGGCCTCGGGTGGGCGCTGCACCGGCTCCCGGGGCGCCCGGTGGAGATCGCGTTCCGCCGGCTCCAGCTCATCTCCTCCGCGCTCTTCTCGCTGAGCCACGGCGCCAACGACGCACAGAAGACGATGGGCGTCATCGTCGGGCTCCTCGTGGCCACGCAGGCCGCGTTCGCCCAGCAGACCGGCTGGCTCCACCACCTTCACGTCACCAACGCGAACACGATCCCGCTCTGGGTCGAGATGGCGGCGTACAGCGCCATCGCGCTCGGCACGGCGGCGGGCGGCTGGCGCATCGTCAAGACGATGGGCACGCGGATCACCAAGCTCCGGCCGTTCGGCGGCTTCTGCGCCGAGACCGGCGGCGGGGCGTGCATCCTGGTGGCCTCGGCGCTGGGCGTGCCGGTGAGCACCACCCACACCATCACCGGCGCCATCGTGGGCGTCGGTTCGGCGCAGCGGATGTCGGCGGTGCGCTGGGGGGTGGCCGGCCGGATCGTGTGGGCGTGGATCCTCACGATGCCGATGGCGGCGGCGATGGCCGCCATCTCCTACCTGATCATCCGCTGACGTCGCGGTGCTGACCGGCGTCCTGGCGTCAGTCGTCGCTGGGGCGCCGGCGTTCCGCCTTGCGGAGAGTGCGGTGCCGCTTCGCGGCCAGGCGCCGCTCCTTGGATGCCTTGGTGGGGCGGGTCGCCTTCCGCGCCCTGGGCGTGGCGAGCGCCGCGGCCACGAGCTCCTGGAAGCGCTCCACGGCGGCCTCACGGTTCTGGAGCTGGCTGCGGCGGGAGTCGGAGACGATCCGCAGGACCCCGGCCGAGTCGACCCGCCGGCCGAGATTCCGGATGACGCGCTCGCGCTCCTCGGCGGAGAGCGCGGCCGACGTGCCGACGTTCCAGCGGAGCTCGACCCGGCTCGACGAGGTGTTGACGTGCTGGCCGCCCGGCCCGCCG
>DATIEF010000191.1:0-14993 GCA_035455865.1 Gemmatimonadales bacterium
CCCCCTCTCCCGTAAGGGAGAGGGGGTTGGGGGGTGAGGTCGGACTGGGCTGGGGGACGCGGTCGCAAAGTGCCGGGGTGGGGTAGAAAAAGGGGACCGCCACTTGGCGGCCCCCTTCTTCCTTCTGGTGCCGCGGGGCTACTTGCCGGCCAGGTCCCGCACCGACTGTGCGAGGGTCCGGACCTTGGCCGCGTCGCTCGAGCCCGCCGCGTCGGCGTCCAGCTGCGACGCGAGCTTGGTGAGCATCGACTGCCGGAGGACGCTCGCGGCGAACTGCGCCGTCTGCAGCTCCTTCCGGACCGACTTGAGCTGGGCCGCGTCGAGCCCGTGCGACCGCTCCAGCTGGTCCACGTACGCGCCCGAGAGCGCGAAGCTGGCCGGCCACCAGAACTTCGGCTGGCCCTGGGTGTTGAACTCGTCGAAGTGCACGGTCTTGGCGGCGTCCAGCTCGTTCTGCGAGATGAGCCCGCTCGGCTGCAGCGCGAAGATGTCGAGCCCGCGGGCGATCTCCGAGCTCACGATGACGCCGTTGTACCAGTACGCCGACCACGACCCGGCGCCCACCATGTGGGTGGAGTCGACCGGCCCGCGGTCGAAGAAGGCGATCTCCTTCGGGTGCGCGGCGTCGGTCCAGTCGAACACGGACACGCCGCCCTGGTACCACGACTGCACCATCACGTCCCGGCCCGGGATCGGGATGAGCGAGCCGTTGTGGGCCACGCAGTTCTCCTTGTCGGTCTGCGGCGCCGGCAGCTTGTAGTAGCTCTGGAAGTGCATCTTGTTGTCGGCCAGCGTGAAGATGGCGTCGGCGCCCCACTCCTTCGGGTCGGTGGCGCGGCACTTCGGCGCGCCGCCGCCGCCCCACTCGTCGGAGAAGAGGATCTTGGTGCCGTCGTTGTTGAACGTGGCCGAGTGCCAGTAGGAGAAGTTCGAGTCGGACACGGCGTCGAGCCGCACCGGGTGCGTCGGGTCGCGGATGTCGAGCAGGAGCCCGTACCCCTCGCAGGCGCCGCCCGCGAGGCCGAGCGACGGATCCACGGTGATGTCGTGGCACTGCGTCGGCCCGGTGGGCTTGGTGTTCCGCTGGCCGAGGAGCTTGGCGATCAGGCCCGGCAGCCCGTCGCGCAGCTCGGTGCTGTCGGCGCCGGTCGGCGCGCCGGTCCGGTTGTGCGACTTGACCACGCTGTCGAGCATCCGGTTGGCGAACGCATCGGGCAGCACCTGCTGGTTGCCCAGGATGTCCACGATGAAGGCGCCGCGCTGCTTGGCCGCCGCCAGCACCTTGATATCATCCGGCGCCAGGCCGTGGTGCGGCGGGGCCACGAGGTCGTTGAAGATGCGCGGCGAGGAGACGATGGCCGCCTGCTCCGGGTGCGCCAGCGGCACCTTGATGACCTCGATCCGGAAGAGCGCGGAGGTCGAGTCCTGGTCCGGCATCCCGGCGGAGCACCCGGCCAGCTCGTTGGGCGAGCGCACCGGCGCCGACCCCGAGATGTAGATGTACACGTTGTCCGGGTCCTTCGGGTCCACCAGCAGCGTGTGGGTGTGCGAGCCGCGGCAGGTCTGGACGTTGCCGACGTTCTTCGGGTGGTGGATGTCCGAGATGTCGAAGATCCGGAGCCCGCGCAGCCGCTCCTTGCTCACCGTGTCCTTGACCCCTTCGGCGCCGCAGTCGAGGCGGCCGCTCAGCCCCTCACCCGAGACGAAGAGCAGGTTCTTGTACACCGACACGTCGCTCTGCGAGGCCGGGCACTGGAACGCCTCGGCCTGGACCGGCGCCGAGGGGTTGCTGATGTCCCAGAAGATGAAGCCGTTGTAGGTCCCCTGGATCGCGTACTTCCCCAGGAACGCCAGGTCGGAGTGCGTCGCGAGCCGGAAGGCGCTGTCCGTCGACTGGGTGTTCGAGAGGAGCCGCATGTTCCACGCGGCCTGGCCGGCGTCGTTGAGCCCCGCCTTGAGGCCCACGCGCGGGTCGGGGCTCGGCGCGGTGGTGGACATGTCGTACTTCGCCATTGGGGCCGGACCGCCCATCGAGCCCGGATGCGCACACGCCGAGAGGAGCCCCGCGGCCAGCGCGAAGGCGGAGAGTCGGGCGGCGCTCGGCCACCGTCCCGACCGGCGAACGTGATGCACGGATGCCATGACGTGTTCCTCTGATGGGGCTGAGTGATACCTGCAGAAACCCTGGAATGACCGCTTCACGAGACCGGGACGCCCAGGACGAGCGACGTCAGCATCTTGTGCATCCGCTTGATCTCGGTCGTCTGGTCCACGTTGATGTCCGAGGCGAGCTTGAACGTCAGCTCGTCCTCTGCCGCGCCGGGCGTGGAGAAGAGCTGGCTCACCATCGAGGTGGCGCCGGTGTGGTGCTGGATCATGTACCGCAGGAAGCGCTGGTCGAAGTCCGGCCCGCGCGAAGCATAGAGCGTGTCCATCTGCGCATCGTTCAGCATCCCCGGCATCAGCATCTGATGCATCTGCCCGCCCATCATCATCATCCCCCGCCCGGTGGTGTCCGCCGCCGGGACCGGCTGGTTCCGGTCCCGCAGCCACTGCTGCATGATCCGGATCTCGTCCCGCTGCGCGTTGATGATCCGCTGGCAGAGCACCAGCACGCCGGAACTGGCCCCGTGGGACTTTGCCCATCCCGCCATCACGATGGCCTGGGAGTGGTGGCCGATCATCCCGCTCATGAAGTCGATGTCGGCCTCGGTGTACGGGTGCCGGATGCTGTCCGCCCGCGCCCGGGCGATGGCCGCCGCCTCGCCCTGCTGCGGCACGGGCCGGACGGCGGCAGATGCGGTGGTACGGCCGCCGGTGGCACAGGCGCCTACGGACAACGCGATTGCGGCCGGCGCGAGCCAGCGAAGGAATGGACGCTCCATATCGACGATCTCCCGGATTCGGGCGGAATCAGCAGATGCGGGGTACAGCCAGCCGATGGATGGTAGCACCGCGGCCCGAAGTGGCAAGCGGCCGCGAGGCGATCGGTGCTCGGCGCCCCACCGAGACGCAGGGCAGGGCTGGAAAGTTTCAGATTGGAATGTCGGGCGGTTCGGCGAGGTCCGGCGGGCAGGGTCAGAAGCTCATCCACCACTCTCCTTCCAGGCGGGAAAGGAAGGCATCCCCGGCGGCGATGGCCTGCATCAGATCGGGCCGCTGGGAGCTGAACAGCACCCACGGTCCTTCGTGCCGGAGCGTCGACCGGCGGATGGCCGCCTCGTGGATGGTCCCCGGATCGAGGGGCCCCGCCAGCGCCACCACCCCGTGCCGCCGCGCGTGTTCCAGCATCGCGTCGAGCACCAGGCCCCGGCCCCGCGGCCGCGCCGCCACCTGGAGCACCTGGCTCATCCCGGTCCGGTTCCGATAGTAGAGGAACCAGCCCGCCACGCCGCCATCCGCACCGCGCACGATGCGTCCGTCGAGCGTGCCGTACTGCCGCTTCTCCGCCGCCTGCGCGAGGAGCCACGCCAGCGTCTCGGCATCGTACACCGGACGGAGCCCGTACCCGCCGAGCACCTCCTCCGCCACGGCCGCCACCCGGGCGGCGTCGAACGGCTCGGTCAGCGCCGCTGGCTGCGCCGCCGGCCCCCGTCGCACGAGCAGCAGGTCCACGAACGAGAGGAGCGGGCGCGCGGCGTAGAGCGCGGTCCGCGCCACCAGGCCAGCGCCGTCGTGGGCGGCTTCCGCGCCAAGGTGACGCCAGGGGCGGAGCACCTGGGTCCACGAGAGGCTCGGCGCGGGCGACACGTTGGCGCCGAGGCTCACCCAGAGCCGGCGCGCAGCGTCGTTGGCGGTGTCGGAGAAGCTCAGGTCCTGCGGTCCGCGGAGGAACGCCCGTACCAGCGCGCGGCCCGCGAGTCCCCTGCTCTCGGGGGCCACCATCAGCTGGGTCGCGATGGCCACGAGGAGGCGCTCGTTGCGGAAGCGCATCTGGCGGGGGAAGACCCCGAGGAACCCGAGGACGCGCCCGCGTCCGTCCTGGTGCACCAGCGACGTGAGCCCGTCGACCGCGGCGCGGGGCCGGCAGAACATCCGCTCGAAGTACTCCATCAACGCCGCGTCGGTGCGCCGCTCGGAAAAGCGGAAGACCCGCCGGCGGAGCGCCACGAGCTCGGGAATGTCGTCCGCGCGGAACGAGCGGACCATCTCCCGGCCGGTGTCCGCGGGCGCGGCCGTCAGGCGGTGCGGCGCGGCCACTCTCCGCCTCCGGCGCCGCCGTCGCGCCCCCGCTCCGTCACGAAGCGGCCGATCGCGCCCAGGGTGCCGAGGTTGGCCTCGGTGATGTCGCCCTCGTCGATGGTGAACTGGTAGGCCGCCTCGAGGTGCGCCACCAGCTCGATGACCCCCACCGAGTCGATCACGCCGCCGCGGAGGAGCGGGGCATCGTCATCGAGCGGCCAGTCGGGACGCATATAGAGGAAGTTCTCCCGGACCCACGCCCGGGTGCGGTCCGCCACCTCCGCCGCTGTCATCGACGCCAGTTGCTCGCTCATGCTTGCTCCTCTCGGGTCAGTTGGGCCCTGCGCCGGCACTCGCCGGCACCGCCGCCGCGCGGGCGGGACCGGACGCCGGCACGTCGATGAACGCTCGATGCCAGAGTTGCGTCGACAGCACCGCCACCAGCGCCTGGCTCTCCCGGGTCCCGATCGGGACGCCGGACCGGCACCGCCGGACCAGGCCGGCCACCGCCGCCGGGTCGAACACGCCGGTGCGGCGGAGCGCCCCCTCGTCGAGGAGGTCCGTCACGTACGGTGGGGCACCGGGACCGAAGAACGCCGACACGCCGGGCGCGCGATACGCGTGCTTTGGCCGGCGCGCAAAGGCCGGCGGCAGGACGCTCGCGGCCCATCGCCGCAGGATCGACTTGTCGCGGAGCCCCCGAAGCTTGCTCCCCTCCGGAAGGCGATCGGCGAATTCGACCAGCCGGTGGTCGAGGTACGGCACCCGGAGCTCGACGCCGTGGGCCATCGCCATCCGGTCACCCTGGGAGGAGAGCAGGTACCCCTGCAGCAGCGTGGTCATCTCGAGGTACGCCGCCCGGGCGAGCGGCGACCAGCGGTCGAACGCCGGCGGCAGGTCGTCCCGCAACTCGGCCAGCGGGTCCACCCGTTCACGGGTGAGCTGGGCGGCAAAGTCGCGGGCGTAGAATCCCTTGAGCCACGCCGCCGAGCGGAACCGCGGCAGGTGGGAAAAGAGCGGATCGTCGGCGGTGCCCGCGGCCAGGAAGTACTTGCGCCAGAAGTCGGCGCCCCGTCCGTCGGGGGCGTCCTGGGCGTAGAGGCGGTCGAAGAGCCGCGGCCGGACGGTGGAAGCGGGCTGGCGCAGGCAGAAGAGCCGCACCGTGGTGTCCTTGAACAGGTCGTAGCCCCAGAACACTTCGTCGGAGCCCTCGCCGGAGAGCACCACCTTGATCCCGCGCTCGCGGGTGAGCTGCGACAGGAGGTAGAGCGGCGCCGGCGCCGTCCGAAGGAGCGGCGTCTCCGCGTGCCACACTACGTCCGGGAAGACGCGGCCGATGTCGCCATCGCCGATCCGGCGGACGGCGTGGATGCTGCCGACGCCGGCCGCGACCTCGCGCTGGTAGGCCCCCTCGTCGAACCGCGGGTCGTCGAACGAGACGGAGAAGCTCCGGAGCGTCTCGCCCGGCGCCTTTGCCGCCACGGCGCACACCGCGCTCGAATCGAGGCCGCCGCTCAGGTACCCGCCCACCGGCACATCCGCGACGAGGCGGGCGTCCACGGCCGAGCGGAAGAGCTGGTCGAGCCGGTCCACGGCGTCCGCGGGCTCGTCGGCTTCCGGTTCGAAGTCGATGGCGTACCAGCGCCGCAGGGTCAGGTGTCCGTCGTGCCAGCGGGCCCAGCATCCCGGCTCGAGGGACCGCACGCCGCGGAACGGCGTCCGAGGCGCGCGGGCCGCCCAGAACGTGAACACCTGGTCGAGGCCCCCCGGGTCGATCTCCGGCGCGATGGCGCCGCCCGCGAAGATGGCCTTGGCCTCCGACGCGAAATGGAGCTCCCCGTCCCGTTCGGCGTAGAAGAGCGGAAGGATCCCGAACCGGTCGCGGGCCAGGACCAGCGACCCGGAGCGCTCGTCGACGATGGCGAACGCGAACTGGCCATTGAGGCGGGGGAGGAGGCCCTCGCCCCACTCCTCCCACCCGTGCAGCACGACCTCCGTGTCGGTGCGGGTCCGGAACTGGTGACCGCGCGCCTCGAGCTCCGTGCGGAGCTCCCGGAAGTTGAAGACCTCACCATTGTAGGCGATGTGGAGGCTGCCGTCCTCATTGGCCATCGGCTGGGCGCCGTTGGCCAGGTCGAGGATGCTGAGGCGGGTGTGGGCCAGGCCGAAGCGGCCGCTCAGGTGGACGCCCCAACCGTCGGGCCCGCGATGCTGGAGGGCGGCCGCCATCCGGCGGAGCACCTCCGGCGATACCCCGCCCGGCTCCCGCAGCGCCACGCCGGCCAGGCCGCACATCAGTCGATCCCGGCGCCCGTGGTGGCCGCGGCGTGCTCCAGCACCGGCTCCACCAGGAGCGGGGCCTGGTGCAGGTAGGCGGCGCCCCGCCGCTTGCGGTCGATCTCCGCATACACCCGCTCGACCTGCCGCGGCTCGAGGCCGAGGTCGCGCGCTGCCGTGACCGCATCGCGCCCGGCGGTGTGGGCCGCGAGGAGGCGATCCAGTTCCGCCAGCGGCACGGAGAAGAAGAACTCCTCCTGCGTCTGCGGCAGCGAATAGGTGTCGGTCGTCGGCGTGCGCTCCCGCACCGCGGCGGGCACGCCCAGGTGTTCGGCCAGCTGGTAGACCTGCTCCTTATAGAGGTGCGCGATCGGCTTCACGTCCGCGAGCCCATCGCCCCCCTTCACGAAGAAGCCGAGCTCGTACTCCAGCCGGTTGGGGGTGCCGCAGACCGCGTACTGGAGCCGGTCGGCGTGATAGTACGCCAGCATCGTGCGGACCCGCTGCTTGAAGTTGGTGGCGGCCACGATCTCCCGGTGCTCGCGGACCGGGAGCCGGAGCCGCCGCTCCTCCCCGCCCGGCGAGCGGACGACGAGGTAGCTGAGCGGCAGCCGGTCGGAATCGGGGCCGCCACCTTCCACCACCAGCTTGCTGCGCCATCCCGGCCCGTACGGCACCAGCCGAGCGATCGCCGCATCGCGCCGGGTATAGCATCCCGCCCCCTCGAGCGCCGGCGTGATGTCCTCCACCAGGAACTCGATGCCGAAGTGTTCGGCCACGCTCCGCGCCAGCTCGACGCTTCCCGTATCCGAGTCGCGCTCCGGCAGCGCGATGCCGAGCACCCGGCCGGGGCCCACTGCCTTGACGGCGAGCGCCGCGCAGACCGAGCTGTCGATCCCGCCGCTCATCGCCACGACCAGCCCGGACCGATGGAGCACCTGCCCCACCTGGTGGCGCAGCGCCTCCGCGATCTCGTCGGCCGCCCGGGCCGCGTCGAGCCGCAGTCCGTCTCCCTCTCCACCTCGCATCAGGATGCTCCCGAGTGTTTGGCGCGGATGGAGGGGCAACTTCCGAGCCACCCCTTGCACGGACCGTTGCCGAACGCCACGCCAGCCGGCAACGCCGGTCCGGGGCGCCGCGGCGCCGGCGCATCAGGCCCCGATGGCCGGTGTCGCGCGGGTGCAACGCGCACCGCCAGTGGCCCGCCCGTGCCCCCGGTACGCTCGTTGCCTTGGGAAGGTGCGGCTCTCCGGCCCGAAAGGCGGCCCGCAGTGACCGATCCCGAAGCTGGCGCCACGCCGGCGGACTCGAACCTTGCCCATCTCCTCTGGCGCGGCGCGTCGATCCACGGCGCACGCCCCGCGATCATCGAGCACGGATCCCGGGTGGACCACGCCGGCCTCCGGGACCGGGCCGCGGCCATCGCCCGCGCCCTCACGGCCGATGGCATCGGCCCCGGGGAACCGGTGGCGACCTTCCTCGACCGCGGCGCGGAGTCGGCGGCGGCGTTCTTCGGCATCCTGGCCGCCGGCGCCGTGGCGGTGGTCATCAACGAGGCGCTCCGCCCCCGGCAGGTGGAGCACATCCTGACGCACTCCGGCGCCCGACGCCTCATCACAACGGGGGAGATGCTGGCTCGGCTCCCCCGCGCGCTCCACACCGACGTGCCCGTGCTCGATCCGCGCGCCATCCCCGCCGCATACGGCGCCAACTCCGATCCGGTGGAACGGCGCGGATCGGACGTGGCCCAGATCGTCTATACGTCGGGATCGACCGGCGCGCCCAAGGGCGTCGCCGTGAGCCACGGCAACCTGAACGCCGCCGCCGACGTCGTCACCGCCTACCTCGGCATCGAGGCGACCGACCGGATCGCCGGGCTCCTGACGCTGAGCTCGGTGTACGGGATGAGCCAGCTGCTCTGCGCGGTCCGGCGTGGCGCCGCGCTGGTGGTGGAGCGCGCGGCGCTGCCGCAGGAGATCGTACAGACGCTCCGACGCGAAGGGGTGACCGTGCTCGCGGCCGTCCCCCCGCTCTGGCTCCGGCTCCTCAACGGCGGCGGGCTCCGGGATGGCGCACTACCCGACCTGCGATTGATGACGAACGCCGGCGGCCACCTCCCGGTGGACGCGGTCCGTGCGCTCCGCACGAGCCAGTCCGGCGCCCGACTCTTCCTTATGTATGGGCTGACCGAAGTGCTCCGGAGCACCTTCCTGCCCCCCGAGGAAGTGGACCGGCGACCCGATTCGATCGGGAGGGCCATCCCGGGCGCCGAGGTGTTCCTGGTGGACGAGGCCGGCCGACCCGTGGCCCCGGGGGAGACCGGCGAGCTGGTGCACCGCGGCCCGACCGTGGCCCTCGGCTACTGGAACGATCCAGCGCTCAGCGCGCTCACCTTCCGCGCCGATCCACGGCCCGTGCCCACGGGCGGAACGGTGGTCTTCAGCGGAGACCTGGCCCGGCAGGATGCCGATGGCTTCCTCTATTACGTGAGCCGGAAGGACCGCGTCATCAAGGCGATGGGCTACCGGATCGGGCCCGACGAGATCGTCGACGTGCTGCACACCTCGGGACAGGTCAGCGACGCCGAGGTCGTGGGCGAGCCCGATCCGACGTGGGGGACGCGGATCGTCGCCTACGTGACGCTGGCGCCCGCAGGAAGCGTGGCCGCGCTCAAGGCCTTCTGCGCCCGTGAGCTGCCGCGCCACATGCAGCCGGCGCGGTACGAGGTGCGGGGCGCGCTGCCGCTCCTGCCGAGCGGCAAGCACGACCTGGCGGCGCTCACCGGAGCGGCGCCCGCCGCGCACTGAGCCTCCGGGGCTGGACGGACCGCGCCGGCGGCGCGAGCTTGGGGCATCCCCCTTTCCCCGCCCCATCCGGTGACCACGTCATGGACAAGCGCAGCTTCATCCGCAGCATCGGGGGCGGCACGCTCGCCCTCCTCGTCGGCGACGCACTCTGGGCCCGGTACGCCGGCCTGCCCGCCGCCGCCCTGGCGCGGGAGGAGGACTTCTGGGCCACCGTCCGCGGGCAGTACCGCCTCACCAGCGACTACGTCAACCTCGAGAACGGCTACTACTCGATGCAGTCGCAGCCGGTGCTCGAGGCGTTCATCGGGCGGGTGCGCGAGCTCAACTTCCGCGCCTCGCGCTACCTGCGCACCGACCAGTTCAAGGACAAGGACGCCGTCCGCGACCGGCTGGCCGCGCTCGCGGGGTGCGCCAGCGAGGAGCTCATCATCACCCGGAACACCACCGAGTCGCTCGACACGGTCATCTCCGGGTTCGACTGGCAGGCGGGGGATGAGGCGGTGATGGCGGCACAGGACTACGGGGCGATGCTCGACATGTTCGCGCTGCAGGCCCGGCGGCACGGGATGGTCAACCGCATCGTCTCCCTGCCGCTCGACCCCGCCTCGGACGACGAGATCGTCCGGCTCTACGAGAACGCCATCACCCCGAAGACCCGGCTGCTGATGGTGTGCCAGATGGTCAACATCACCGGGCAGATCCTGCCGGTGGCCAAGGTGGCCGACATGGCCCATCGCCACGGCGTGCAGGTGATGGTCGACGGGGCCCACACCTTTGCCCACATCGACTTCAAGATCCCCGACCTCCACGGCGACTACTTCGGCACCTCGCTCCACAAATGGCTCGGCTCGCCGCTGGGCGCCGGGCTCCTCTGGGTGCGCCGCGACCGGATCGGCCCGCTCTGGCCCATCTTCGCCAACTCCGGCGTCACCGACGAGCAGATCGCCAAGCTCAACCACACCGGCACCCACCCGTGCCACACCGACCTCGCCATCAACGACGCCATCGACTATCACCTGGGGATCGGGATCGAGCGGAAGGAGGCACGGCTCCGCTACCTGCAGCAGTACTGGACCAGCCGGGTGCGCGGGGTGCCGGGGATCGTGCTCAACACGCCCACCGACCCGGCGCGCTCCTGCGCCATCGCCAACGTCGGGGTCCCGAAGCTCACGCCGGCCGAGCTCGCGACGGCGCTCTTCGACCGCTACAAGGTGTGGACCGTGGCCATCGACGGCGCCGGCGTCCGCGGCACGCGGGTCACGCCGCACGTCTTCACCTCGACCGCGGAGCTCGACACCCTGGTGCGGGCGCTCAAGGAGCTGGCGGCGTAGGCAGCGCCCGGCGCTGGAGGAACTTCCACGCGTCGGCGTCGATCCGGCCCGACAGGGCGTAGTAGTCGTGGTCGTGGCCCTTGAGCTCCACGTAGTGCAGCGGGAAGCTGTCGGCCAGGAGGAGGTCCCGGGTGCGCCGCACCCCGGCCAGCGGGACGAGCTGGTCGCGATCGCCGATGTAGATGGCGATCGGTATCTTCCGCGCCGCCTTCACCACGATCCAGTCGTAGTCGGGCGCGATCCCCATCGCGTGGATGGCGGCGGCGGCGAAGTACCGCGACTCCAGCAGCGCCGCGTCGTAGCCCAGGTACCCGCCCATCGAATGCCCGAAGAGGTACACCCGCCGCGGGTCCACCCGGGTGAGGCCCTTCACCTCCTCCACCATGCAGCGGAACACCCCGGGCGCCAGCGCCTCGAACGCCGCGATCCGCGGCAGCGACGGCGCGATGAGCACGATCCCCTCCCGGCCCGCCAGCCGCCGCCAGGCGTCGACCATCGGCTCCGGCGTGTCACCCGCGCCGTGGAGGAGGACGAGCACCGGCGCCGGCGTGTCGTGGTGCGGCACGTACAGCACGTAGCGGTAGGTGCTGTCACCACAGCGGATGGAGTGGGAGCCGTCGAGCCCCTGGGCCGCGGCCGATGAAACTCCAGCCAGCAACCCCACGAACAGCGGCCACCACCGGCAACAGCGACGACGATCCATCTGGGCACCCTGCGATCCGGGAGATCCGTGAGACGAGCCTTGGGGGGACGAACGCCCGGCATTGCGCGACACCGACTCGAGCTGATCGCCCGGATAGACGGGTCTTGCGCGGTCGAGCGGGCGACTGGCCCCATGCGCGGGACGCGCGGTACCTTTGCACTCCGTGACTGCGCCACCGCGTACCGCGGGGCCCCGGCCTTCAACCCCTTCATCGTCCACGACTCGGGCGCCGACGAGCCCGCAGGGAGGTCCGGACGGATGAACATCGTCATCACCCTGGGCGGGAAGCGCTCCCATGAGTTCGACTGCACCATCGCGAAGCGCGGCTGAACGGATCGCGGCGTTCCGGGAACTCCACCGCGCAGGCTGTTTCGTTTCCCCCAATCCGTGGGATCCGGGAAGTGCCCGGCTGCTCGCGCAGCTCGGCTTCAAGGCCCTGGCCACCACGAGCTCCGGATTCGCCTGGTCGGTGGGGCGGTCGGACAACCACGTGGATCTCGACCGGGTGCTCGAGCACTTCCGTGCGATGGCGGCGGAGGTCGACCTCCCCCTCAGCGCCGATTTCGAGGGGGGATTTGCCGTCGAGCCCGCCGCGGTCGCGGTCAACGTGGCTCGCGCGGCAGAGACCGGGATCGCCGGCCTCTCGATCGAGGACTCGACCGGCCGTCCGGAGGAGCCGCTGCACCCCTTCGAGCTGGCCGTCGATCGTATCCGCGCCGCCCGTCAGGCGATCGACCGGATCGGCACCGGCGTCTTCCTGACCGCGCGGACCGAGGGGTTCATCGTGGGGCGCCCTGACCTCGATGAGACGGTGCGCCGGCTCGCTGCCTTTGCCGACGCGGGAGCCGATTGTCTCTTTGCGCCCGGGATCCGTACCGAGGCCGAGATCGGCGCCGTGGTGCGCGCCGTGGCCCCCAGGCCGGTGAACCTCCTGGTCGGGGGCGGTTTCATCTCCCTGGCACAGGCGGCCACGCTCGGAGTGCGCCGGATCAGTGTCGGCGGAGCCCTGGCGCGGGTGGCGTGGGGCGCGTTCCTCGACGCCGCGGGACAGATCGCATCCGAAGGGACCTTCACCGGGCTCGACGGGGCGATCCCCTTCCCTCGCATCGACCGCGCGTTCGCCAGCTAGCGGTCGATCCCCTTACTTTTCCGGCGATGAGCGCCGCTGACAGCACCTCTGCCGACGACCAGATGTTCGCCGAACGCACCCGCGAGGCCACGAAGCTCCTCGAGTCGATCGTGGCCGACCGGGGCCTCCTCGCCGCCCTGCCCCGGGAGGACTACCAGCGCTTCCTGGCGGCGGTCGAGCTGGTGTACCACCCTGACATCGTGGCCCGGCGGCGCCTCGTCAAGGCCACGACCCGCCAGCGCAAGGCGGAAAAGGCGCAGCGCGAGGAGGCGGTGCTCCACCAGGCCGGCATCCGCGAGCTCCGCCGCAAGCCGGTCTACACCACCCCCAACGTCTTCCCGCCGGCGGGATTCTCCCAGGAGGACGTGGCCGGCGACCCCGACTTCCGCGAGGCGCTCGAGCCGCAGCACTGCTACATCTGCAAGCAGGACTTCACCAGGCTGCACCACTTCTACGACCAGCTCTGCCCCGCCTGCGCCGAGTTCAACTTCGCCAAGCGCACGGAGCTCGCGGACCTCACGGGCCGGGTGGCGCTCCTCACCGGCGGCCGCGTCAAGATCGGCTACCAGGCTGGGCTCAAGCTCCTGCGGGCCGGGGCCACGCTGATCGTCACCACCCGCTTTCCGCGCGATTCCGCGGCACGCTACGCCCGCGAACCCGACTTTGCCGACTGGGGCGACCGGCTCGAGGTCTTCGGGCTCGACCTCCGCCACACGCCGAGCGTCGAGGCGTTCTGCCATCACCTGCTCACCACCCGCGACCGGCTCGACTTCATCGTCAACAACGCCTGCCAGACGGTGCGGCGCCCCCCCGAGTTCTACGCCCACATGATGGCGCACGAGACGGCGGCGCTCCACGACCTCCCGGCGCACGTCCGGAAGCTCCTCGGCGCCTACGAAGGACTCCGCGGTTACCGGATGCTCCCCGAGGCGGGCTCGGCCGCCGCCACCCCGGCGACGCGCGAGCACGGGCTCGGCGGGATGGCGGGGATCGTCCACGCCGCGGAGCTCTCGCAGGTGCCGCTCCTGCCGGGAGAGCAGGAGGCGCAGAAGGACCTCTTTCCCGAGGGGCGGCTCGACCAGGACCTCCAGCAGGTGGACCTGCGGGGCCGGAACTCGTGGCGGCTCCTGCTGGCGGAAGTGTCGTCGGTGGAACTGCTGGAGGTGCAGCTGGTGAACGCCGTGGCGCCCTTCGTGCTCAACGCCCGCCTGAAGCCGCTGATGCTCCGCACGCCGGAGCGGGACAAGCACATCGTCAACGTGTCGGCGGTGGAGGGCCAGTTCTACCGGAACTTCAAGACCACCCGCCATCCCCACACCAACATGGCCAAGGCTGCGCTCAACATGATGACACGCACCTCCGCCACCGACTACCACGCCGACGGCATCCACATGAACAGCGTGGACACCGGATGGGTCACCGACGAGGACCCGGCGGAGATCGCCGCGCGGAAGGTGGCGGAACACCGCTTCCACCCGCCGCTCGACATCGTGGACGGCGCCGCCCGGATCGTGGACCCCATCATCGCCGGCTTCAACACCGGCACGCACGTCTGGGGGCAGTTCCTGAAAGACTACCGCCCTACCGACTGGTAGCCGCCAGGTACATCGCCCCGCACGCCGCCGCCGATAGCGCGGAGCCCCAGAGGAGGTCCACCACCGCCGCCACGAGCGGAAAATCCCGGATGAGCGCGAGGCTCGTCAGGTCGTACGCCGCATACGCCGAGAGCCCGAAGAAGGCCCCGAACCCGACCGCCCGGAGGAGCGACCGCTTCTCCACCGCCGGCCCCGCCACGAACACGACCAGCGCCGCCACATAGATGAGGTAGAAGAGCACCGCGGGCACCCACTGGATGTCCGGCCGCATCAGGTGCCCGATCTGGCGCTGGTAGAAGCCCCGGGCCACGAGCCCGAGCCAGAGGAGGTCGAGGCCGAAGCAGGTCACGAGGCCGGCAGCGTAGAGCCGGAGGAACTGGGACGCGGTCATCGGAGGGCCGCCTCAGGCAAGGGAAAGAGCTCGGCCACGCGCCGGGCCCGGAAGTCGAAGATCTCCGCCAGCTGGCGCCGCACGAACGCCGCGTGGGCCGCGCGTCCGAGCGGGCCCAGGGGGAGCCGGTAGGCCACAGTATCCGCCATCTCGACGCCTCCCGGCACCGGACGGAATCGGTGCCGGTGATGCCACGACGCGTAGGGCCCCGACAGCTGCTCGTCCACGAACATCGCATTCTCGGCGTACTCGGAGATCCGCGATTCCCAGCGGAGCGGCACGCCGTGGAGACGGAGCGCGTAGCGGATGCGGGTGCCGAGCCGGACGCGGGCGTCGGATGCGTCGAGCACCCGGAAGCCAAGCCACGGCGGGGTGAGCATCTCGAGGTTGTACGGGTCCTTGAAGAACGCGAAGACGTCCCCGAGCTCGCCGCCCATCACCTGCCGCCGCTCGAGCACGAACGTCACGGCACCGCTCCCGGCGCCTTGGCGAGCCGGTAATGCCCCACCCCCCACTCGGCGCCGCCGGCGTAGCCGAAGAGCTCCTCGCACGCGAGGAAGAAGATCCGCCATCGCTGG
>DATIEF010000192.1:0-3551 GCA_035455865.1 Gemmatimonadales bacterium
CTGGTGTCGGTGGCCATCGATCGCACCGCCGATGTGCACGACGTCCTCACCGCGGCCAAACGATTCGTGATCAACATCCTCGACGCAACGCAGGAAGGCCATTCCCGCCGCTTTGCGCAGAGCGAGGTCGACCGGTTCGACGGGGTCGGCTGGCATCCCGCGCCGGATGGCGAGCCGATCCTCGACGGCGTCCTGGCGCACATCGAGTGTGAGCACTTCGCCACCCACCCCGCCGGCGACCACACCATCCTGGTGGGACGGGTCACCGGTGGCGCCACCCGGAGCGGGTCCCCGCTTCTCTATTATCGCGGCGGATACGCCGGGCTCGGCCCGGGATGAGCGCCGCGCCGGCATTCGCGGCCGGGCACGAGCTCCTGGATGATCCCGGCGCGGACCCGGTCCGGGTCGCGACGTCGCTCGGGAACATCGCGCGCGCCAACCGGTGGTTCGGCGGCAGCTGGGCCGCGCTCCACGGGATCGACCAGGTGCTGGGCGATGACCCGCCGCGACGCGTGTCGTTGCTCGACCTCGGCACCGGCCTCGGCGACCTCCCCCGGGCCGCTGTCGTCCGCGCGGCGCGGCGCGGCATCGAGCTCCGTCCGTACGGCCTCGAGCGTCACCCGGCGGCCGCACGCCTGGCCCGTGGCGCGGCGTTCGCCACCGTGGTGGGATGCGTCGGCGCCCTGCCGGTGCGCCCCGGCAGTGTCGACATCGTGCTGGTGAGCCAGGTGCTCCACCACCTCGATGCGCGCTCGGCGACGGCGCTCCTGGCCTCGGCCGACCAGGTCGCCCGGCGCGGGGTCGTCATCGCGGACCTGCGCCGGAGCCGGGTGGCGCCGCTCCTCTTCCGCGCCGGGGCCGGGCTCCTCCGCTTCGACCGCGACACCGTCGCCGACGGCATCACATCCATTTCCCGCGGATACACCGTAGACGAGCTGCGGAGCCTGTGCGCCGCCGCCGGGGCCCCGGCGTCAGTGGAGGCGCGCCCCGGGTACCGGGTCGTGGCCTGGTGGCGTACCGGGAAGGCGGCCTCCTCCTGATGCGGACCGTGGACCAGCGGGTAGTGCGGGCCCCGGTCGCGCGCGTGTTCGAGGCGGCGCGGGATGTCGAACGCTGGCCTGAGTGGCTGCCGCATTACCGATGGGTGCGCCTGGCCCCGGGCGCCGACGGGCGCGCCACCACGGTCGAGATGGCCGCGTGGCGGCCATTCGGGCCCCTCAACTGGCCCACCTGGTGGACCTCCGAGATGTGGGTCGACCGCTCGCGGCCGGCGGTGCGCTACCGGCACATCCGCGGGATCACCCGCGGAATGGACGTCGAGTGGAGCTTCTCGAGCGAGGAGACGGGAACATTGGTGACCATCGTGCATGAGTGGACCGGCCCCGCGTGGCCGCTGGTCGGCCGACCGGCCGCCGCGTGGGTCATCGGCCCGGTGTTCGTGCACGGGATCGCGTCGCGGACGCTGGCGGGGATCGCGCGCGTGGTGGAGCGGGCCGATGGGTGAGCCGCGTCGCGTGGTCATCACGGGCATCGGCGCCGTGACGCCGATCGGCACCGGTGTCGAGCTCCTGTGGGCGGGGCTCCGGGCCCGCCGGTCGACCGTCGGGCCGGTGACGCGCTTCGACGCGACGCCCTTCCGCACCCGGGTGGCGGGCGAGGTCCGCGATTTCCACGCATCGGACTTCGTGGAGGAGCGCCGGGTCCGGCGACTCGACCGCTGCTCCCAGTTCGCGCTGGCGGCCGCACGCCTGGCGCTCGCCGACGCGGCGCTCGACCTCCGCCGGGAGGACTCCGATCGCACCGGCGCCATGATGGGGACGGCGCTGGGCGGCGTCGCGCACGCGGAGGAACAGCACGAGCGCTACCTCCGGGGCGGCGTGCGCGAGGTGGACCCCGGACTGGCGCTGACCGTGTTCGCCGGCGCGGCGAGCTGCAACCTCGCGATCGAGTTCGGCCTGACCGGCCCCAACGCCACCAACGGGATGAGCTGCGCCTCGGGCGCGATGGCCATCGGCGACGCCTTCCGGACCATCCGGCGCGGCGAGGCCGACGTGATGCTGGCGGGCGGCGCCGAGGCACCGCTCGCACCGCTCTCGTTCGGGGCGTTCTCCATCATCCGGGCGATGTCGACGCGCAACGACGACCCGGAACGCGCGAGCCGGCCCTTCGACCAGGGGCGGGACGGCTTCGTGATGGCCGAGGGCTCGGCGGTGCTGGTGCTGGAGGAGCGGGGGCGGGCGCTGGCGCGCGGCGCGCCGGTGTACGCGGAGGTATGCGGCTACGGCACCACCAACGACGCGCACCACATGACCGCCCCGCGCCCCGACGGCGCGCAGGCGGCGCGGGCCATCGCGCTGGCGCTCACGGACGGGCACGTCGCGCCGGCCTCCGTGGGTTACGTCAACGCCCACGGCTCGGCCACGGCGCTCAACGACCCGACCGAGACGCTCGCCATCAGGCGCGCCTTCGGCCCGCACGCCGCGGCGCTGGCGCTGAGCGGCACCAAGGGATACTACGGCCACGCGCTCGGCGCGAGCGGCGCCTTCGAGGCCGCCATCTGCGCGCTCGCGAGCCGGCACCGCTGGCTCCCGCCGACCGTCAACCTCGACACGCCCGACGCGTCGTGCGACCTGACGTTCCTGCAGGGCGCCGGGGTGGATGCCGATCCGGAGTACCTGCTCAGCAATTCGTTCGGATTCGGCGGGATCAACGCCGCGCTCGTCTTCCGGCGGGCGGACGGGCGGTGATGGATGGCGGGTGGCGGGTGGCGCGTGATGAGGGGCGAGCCTGATCGCCCGTTACCCACCAGCCACCCGGCACACGCCACCCAACTGGCGCCCCACCCCCGGCCCGCCTAGACTTCCGCCCGTTCCCGCACACCGTCACACCCCACCCCGAGGCCACCGGATGCGTTCCCTCGCCCGTCCGCTGTTCGTCGAAGCGCTCGGCACGTTCACCCTCGTCTTCGCCGGCGTCGCGGCGATGATGGCGAACAACTATCCCCTCGTCGGCTTCAACATGCTGGGCATCGCGCTGGCGCACGGCCTGGCGCTCGGCCTCGCGATCACCATCGCCATCCCGTACTCCGGCGGGCACGTGAACCCGGCCGTGACGCTCGGCTTCCTCTCCGTCGGCCGGATCGACCTCAAGAAGGCGCTCTGGTACATCGCCGCACAGCTCCTCGGCGGCGTACTCGGCGCGCTGGCGGTCAAGGCGACCTACCCGGGCGGCGTCACCTCGGTCACCGACCTCGGCGTCCCGACGATCCACTCCGCGATCTCATTCGTCGACGCCATCGGCATCGAGGCGATCCTCACCTTCTTCCTGATGACCGCGGTGTACGCCACGATCGTGTCCCCCAAGGCCACCAAGATGGGCGGCTTCGGCGTCGGGCTCACGGTGTTCGTGATGATCCTGGCGGGCGGACCCCTCACCGGCGCCGTGATGAACCCGGCGCGTGCCTTCGGCCCCTCGATTGTCGCGATGCAGTGGACCGGCCACCTCGCCTACTGGATCGGCCCGGTGCTCGGCGCCGTCGTGGCCGCGATGGT
>DATIEF010000193.1:0-9802 GCA_035455865.1 Gemmatimonadales bacterium
TTCCCTCGGGGTTGCTGCGGCTGCGGTTGCGGCTGGCCGCCGGCGGGCGGGTTGATCTCGGGGCGGCGCCCGCGGTTCTGGTCGGGCTGGGGAGGAGCGTTGGGATCCTGCCGGTTCCCCTGGCCCTGGCCGCCCGTCACCGGCCGGCGCATCGGGCCGATCCCGCCGACATCGGGCTGGACCTCGCGGCTGGGCGGCTGGCCCGGCTGCCCGATCCCCCCGCTCACGTCGGGCCGCACCGGCCGGCGCCCGTAGCCCTGCGGTGCGGGAATGCTGCCGCGCCCGCCCAGGTCGGCACCGGTGCGGCCGCGGTCCGGAACGAAGCTCTGGCCGCCGACGCCGGTGGGCCGGATGGGGCGGCGATCGTGCTGGGTCACGTACTGGCCGGTGCCGGCGTAATCCTTGAAGACGAAGCGCGGCTGCGGCCGGATCGGGCGCACCACCGACACCCGGCGCCCGCCGTAGTAATAGGGGTAGTAGTAGGGATCGTTGTACACCACGATCCGGAAGCGTGGGCAGTACTGGGTGTAGGGATCCCAGTACGAGTACGCCGCGTAGGCGTGGCAGTCGTAGCAGAGGAAGCGCGGATAGTCGTAGTGCTGCTCGACGTCATACGACGTGATGTCGTAGTCCCAGTCGCTCTGGCCGACGAGCTGGTTGGCGAAGTCGGTGAGCGCCACGTACGGATCGCCCCGCACCCGGCCGTCGGCGATGGTGCGGTAGTCCCAGTGGTCGCCCCGGACGAACTGGTCGAAGCGGATGGGGTCGTCCGAGGCCACCGCAAAGACGTAGCCCACCCCGGGATAGTCGTCGACGTCGAAGGCGTTGTCGTCGTCGCGGCCGAGGATCTCGAAGGTGCGGCCGCCCCGCACGAAGTCATCCTGCCAGGGTTCGACCGGGTAGAGCACGCGCACCCGGCCGTCGGTGTCGATCCGGAGCACCATCACGTACGCATCGGTCTGCGCCGAGAGGTAGACGCGCACCCGGTCGCCGCGCTGGTAGGGATTCGTCGAGTTGGTCCAGATGCTCACCTTGGGGCGCGCGTCGTCGATGAGGCGGTAGAGCGGCGCCGCGGTCAGGTCGCGGGGGGCCCGGACGACCGTGGCCGGACGCGGTGTGGCCGGAGCAGCAAGCGCCGCCGCCAGGCCGAGCAGGGTGAGCATATGTCCTCCGAGGGACGGAACTGAATGGCAGGGGAAGGATGAGCAGGAGCCGTGCCAGTCGCCAGTCTCCCGGCAACTCCAAGCGGGGCAGGTGCTTGCGGGGCAGGCACCGGGGTCGGCCCAGGCCGGATGTCCGCCCGGCGGGACAGCGCCGCTCGCGTTGACGGGGGCCACCGGCCCGGGTAGCTTGCGGCCCGGAATGACGGGAACCTCCGTGGCGGCGCGTCCCGCCCGGTACGATCTGCTCGACCCGCTGGAGGCCTCCCGCCTCGGCGGGCTTGAGTTGTTCGCCGAAGGGGTGGTGGAGGGGTTCCTGGCGGGGCTCCATCGCTCGCCCCGGCGCGGGTTCTCGGTGGAGTTCGCCGAGCACCGGGCCTACCAGCCGGGCGACGAGCCCCGCTACCTCGACTGGCGCCTGCTGGCCCGCACCGAACGGCCCTACGTCAAGCAGTTCGAGGAGGAGACCAACCTCCGGGCCGTGCTGGTCGCGGACGTGAGCCGGTCGATGGCCTGGAGCGGCGCGCCGGAGCGCACCCTCACCAAGCTCGACTACGCCCGGCGGATCGCGGCGGCGCTCGGCCTGGTGCTCCTGCGGCAGCGCGACGCCACCGGCTGCATCGCGTTCGACGACGAGGTGCGCGCCGTGCTCCCGCCGCGGGCCCGGTCCGCGCAGTGGCACCGGCTCTGCGCCACGCTCGCAGCACTCGCCCCCGGTGCCGGGACGGCGGCGGAGCCGGCGCTCCGACGGGTGACCGACCTCCTGCGGCGGCGCGGCCTGGTGGTGTTCATCTCCGACCTCCTGCTCGACGAGGCGCTGGCGCTCCGCGCCTTGCGCTTCCTGCGCCACCGCGGCCACCAGGTGCTGGTCGTCCACGTGATGGACCCGGCCGAAGCGGAGCTCAGCGGCCCGGCGGAGGCCCGGTTCGAGGATCCGGAGACGCACGCGGCGGTCGTGCTCCGCCCGCGCGACTGGGCGCCCGCGTACCGGGCCGCGGTCGCGGACGCGGTGGCGCGATGGCGGCAGGAGTGCGGGAGGCACGGGATCCAGTACCATCGGGTCACGACCGATACGCCGTTCGGCGTGGCACTCCGGGAGGTGCTGGTGCGGCCCGGGCTCGCGTGATCGCTTTTCTCTACCCGTGGGCGCTCGCGGGGCTCGCGGCCGCGGCGCTCCCGCTGCTCCTCCACTTCCGGGCGCAACGCGAACCCCCGACGGTCGTGTTCCCCGCGGTGCGCTACCTGCGGGACGCGACACGGCAGCACCAGCGGCGCCTGCTCCTGCGGCAGTGGCTGCTGCTCCTCCTCCGCACGCTGCTGGTGGTGGCGCTGGTGCTGGCGGCCGCGGGGCCCACGGTGCCGCTCGGGTCGGCGGGGCCCCACGCGCCGACGGCCCTGGTGCTGGTGCTCGACAACTCGCTCTCGTCCGGCGTCACCGCCGGCGGGACGCCGCGCCTCTCCACGCTGCGCCGGGCGGCGCGCGAGGTGCTGGCCCGGGCCGGCGCCGGCGACCGGCTCTGGCTCCTGACCGCGGACGGCATCCCGCGTCGCGGTGACGCGGGGTCCCTCCGGCGGCTCGTCGATTCGCTCGCGCCGAGCGCCGCGCGGATGGACCTCGGCGCCGCGATCGACGTGGCGGGCCGGATCGTCGACGGCGCGGGGCTACCGGGCGGGATCGTGGTCCTGTCCGACCTGCAGGCGAGCGCGCTGAGTCCCGCGGCCACTCGCCAGCCGATCCTGGTCGGCGCGCCGACGGGGGCGCCGCCGCCGAACCTGGGCATCGGGTCGATCCTGCCCGGCGCGGGACCGTGGAGCCCCGATGGTGGCACGGTGACGGTGACCGTCGCCGGCGACCACGACTCGACGCCGGTCCCGGTCACGCTCACGCTGGGCGCCGGCCCTTCCCGCCAGGCGCTGGTGGGGCTGGGACGCCCCGCCGTCGTCACCTTGCCCGGTGGACGGGCCGGGTGGACGGCGCTCACGGCGCGGCTCGATCCCGACGAACTGCGCGGCGACGACGCGCGGACCATCGCCGTCAGGGTGGCGCCGCCCGGGCGGGTGGCATGGTCGGCGAGCGACCGCTACGTCGCCGCGGCGCTCGCGACGCTGGTGGCCGACCACCGGGCGGTGGCGGGGGATGCGCTCCGGATCGGAAGCCTGGGAACCGGGGCGTCGGTGGTCTTCCCGCCGGAGGACCCGGCGCTCGTCGGCGCGCTCGACCGGGCGCTCGCGGCGCGGGGCGTGGCGTGGCGCTACGGCGCGCTCGTCGACGATACCGCCGCGATCGACAGCTCCGCCTGGCTCCGGCCGGCCCGGGTGTGGCGGCGGTACCGGCTGGTGCCGACCGGGAGCGGGCAGACGGGCGTGCTGATCACCGTCGGCGGCGAACCGTGGCTGGTACGGTCCGGGCCCGTGCTCCTCCTCGGCAGCCGGCTCGAGCCCGGGTGGACCGAACTCCCCCTGGTGGCGGGGTTCGTCCCGTTCATCGATGCGCTGGTCGGCCGGATCGCGCCGGGCGAGGGATCCGCGATCGATGCCGCGGTGGGTACGCCAGTGCTGCTTCCGGGATCGGTGGATCGCGTGCGGTGGGCCGGGGGGAGCGCGATGGTCGAGGGCGGGGCCGCGTTCACCGCGCCGCAGCCGGGCCTCTACTGGCTCCTGGCCCACGGCGACACCATCGGCGCGCTTGCCGCCAATGCCGACCCGCGGGAGTCCGATCTCGCTCCCGCCGCCGCCGGCGCCGTGCGGGCCCTCTGGCCGACCGCGCGGGTGGTGAAGCTCGAAGACGTGCCGGCCGCCGCGTTCGGGCTGGCCCGGCGCACCGACCTGCGTGGGCCGCTGCTCTGGGCCGCGCTCCTGCTCGCTGTCAGTGAACTGCTCGTCGCCGGCGCCGGGGCGCCGCGAAAGGGATCGATCGAGTGACCGTGACCGCACGTCCGCAGATCGCCACCACGCCGAAGTCGGGGCCCCTCGACCTCATCGTCGACGCCTTCGACCGCACCCGCGGCGCCTTCGAGCTCGGCCCCCGCCTGCCCGCGCGCGGTGAGCGCCTGGCGCTCGGCGGGCTGCCGGGGTCGAGCCCGGCCGTCCTCGCCGCATCGCTCGCGCGGGCGCACCCGGCCCGGCTCATCGCCGTGGTGGCGCCGGGGCCGGCGGAGGCGGAGCGCTGGCTGACCGACCTCAAGCACCTGACCGAGCTTCCGGTGGGCCTCTATCCCCAGCGCGAGTCGCTGGGCGAGGAGGAATCGCATTACGAGATCGCGGGGGAGCGGGCCGAGACCCTCGACGACCTGGCGCACGGACGGATCCGGATCGTGGTGACCACCGCGCGCGCCACCGCGGAGCGCACCCCGATGGCCGAGGCGCTGGAGTCGGCCCGGCTCACGCTCCGCGCCCCGGAGGATGGCAAGGGGCTGGCGGAGGGTCCGGCCCTCGGTGCGGTGACCGAGCGGCTGGAGGCGATGGGCTATCAGCGTGTGCCGACGGTGTCGGCGGTGGCGGAGTACAGCGTGCGCGGCGGGATCGTCGACGTGTACGGCTTCGGGATGGCGCAGCCGGTGCGGGCGGAGTGGTGGGGGGATGACCTGATCGGGCTCCGGGCGTTCGACCTGACCACCCAGCGCTCGCAGGGGGCGCTGGCCGATGTGACCATCCTGCCGGTGCGGGCGCCGGCGCGCAGCGCTGCCGCCCGGAAGGGCGGGGGCGCCGACGCACCGGCGACGCGGCGGACGCTCCTTGAGCTCCTGCCGGCGGACGCGCTGATCATCCAGGAGCGGGAGGGCCCCGACGCCGAGGAGGTGGGCCGCGCCTGGCGGGACGCGGAGCATCACCTGGCGGTGGCGCGGCGGCTGGGCGAGGAGTCTCCGGCGCGCGAGGAGGTGCTGGAGGCGCCGGACCGGTGGATGCGCGCGCTGGGCAAGTTCGCGCGGCTCTCCGTGCGCGATGCCAAGCCCGAGCTCGACATGGGCTTCCTGCCGCCGGAGCGGGTCGACCGCGACCTGGGACGGCTGCGCGCCATCCTGGCCGGGGAGCACCCGAGCGTCATCCTCTGCGACAACGACGGCCAGCGGGAGCGGCTCGACGACCTCCTCTCGGAGGGGGCCCGGACCGTGAACGCCGCGCTCAAGGTGGGGGCGCTCGACGGCGGGTTCGTGATGTCCACCCTCCGGGTGCTCACCGACCACGAGATCTTCCGCCGGGCGCGGCGGCTCCGGCGGGCGCGGCGATATCGCACCGCGGCGCCGTCCTCGGCCACGGGGGCGCTCGCAGCGGGGGACTACGTCGTCCACCTGGACCACGGGATCGGGATCTATCGCGGGATCGAGACGATCACCATCGGCGCGGGGACGCTCGAGGTGGCGGTGGTGGAGTACGCCGGCGGGACGCGGGTCAACGTGCCGCTCTACCGGCTCGACCTGCTGGAGCACTACCGCGCCGCCGGCGACGACGGCGACCGCCCGCCGCCCAAGCTCCACACCATCGGCGGCTCGTCGTGGCAGAAGACCCGGGACCGGACCCGGGCCGCGATCCGGCAGATGGCCGGGGAACTGGTGGACCTGTACGCGCGGCGGAAGGTGACCGCGGGGTTCGCCTTCCCGCCCGACACCCGGATGCAGCGGGAGCTCGAGTCGGGGTTCCTCTATGAGGATACGCCCGACCAGCGGAAGGCCACCGAGGACGTCAAGCGCGACATGGAGCTCCCCCGGCCGATGGACCGGCTCCTCGTGGGCGACGTGGGCTACGGCAAGACCGAGGTGGCGGTGCGGGCCGCCTTCAAGGCGGTGCAGGGGGGGAAGCAGGTCGCCGTGCTGGTGCCGACGACGATCCTCGCCGAGCAGCACGGGCGCACCTTCCAGGAGCGGATGGCGGACTTCCCGGTGCGTCTGGAGGTGCTGTCGCGGTTCCGCACGGCCAAGGAGCAGGGGGCGGCGCTCGCGCGGCTCACCACCGGCGAGACCGACATCGTGATCGGGACGCACCGGCTCCTCTCCCCCGACGTGGCGTTCCAGGACGTGGGGCTGCTGATCGTGGACGAGGAGCATCGCTTCGGCGTCAAGCACAAGGAGCGGATCAAGGCGCTCAAGCTGGCGGTGGACGTGCTGACGATGACGGCGACGCCGATCCCGCGGACGCTCCACCTCTCGCTCACCGGACTCCGCGACCTGACGCTCATCGAGACCGCGCCGCGGGACCGCTCGCCGGTGCTGACCTTCGTGGAGCCGTGGGACGACGCGCTCCTCGAGGAGGCGTTCGCGCGGGAGCTCGACCGGGGCGGGCAGGTGTTCGTGGTCCACAACCGGATCGAGACCATCGCGACGATCGCGCAGCGGGTGCGGACCCTGGCGCCGCGGGCGCGGGTGGGGGTGGCGCACGGCCAGCAGGGGGCGGAGGAGCTCGAGGGGGTGATGGAGGCGTTCGTGCGGGGGGAGCTCGACATCCTGGTGTCGACCATGATCGTCGAATCGGGCCTCGATGTCCCCAACGCCAACACGATGGTGGTGCACGACGCGCACCGGTTCGGCCTGGCGCAGCTCTACCAGCTCCGCGGCCGGGTGGGGCGGAGCCACCGGCGGGCGTACTGCTACCTGCTGGCGCCGGACGAGCTCGACCTGATGGCGCAGGAGCGGCTCAAGGTGCTGGAGCACCACACCGAGCTCGGGGCGGGGTACCGGATCGCGGTGAAGGACCTGGAGATCCGCGGGGCGGGGAACCTGCTCGGGGCCGAACAGTCGGGGCACGCGCACGCGGTGGGGTTCGACCTCTACCTGCGGTGGCTGGAGGAGACGGTCACGGCGCTCCACGGCCAGGCCCGGGGGGCCGAGGCGCCGGTGCCGCCGGAGGTGGCCATCGACCAGCCGAGCCACCTGCCGGACCGGTACGTGCCGGACGACGACGCCAAGCTCGACATCTACCGCCGACTGGCGCGGGCCGTGTCATCGGGTGAAATTGATGCGCTCGACGATGAACTGCGGGACCGGTTCGGGCCGGTCCCGGCGCCGGCGGCGGTGCTCCTCGACGTGGCCCGCCTGCGGGTGCTGGGCGCCCGGCTGGGGCTGCAGAACGTGCTGGTCCAGGGCGACGAGGCCCGGCTCTCCTTCCGGGCCGGCGCGGCGCCCCGCCTCACCGGCCTCACCCGCGCGCTGGACGACGTCCAGCTGGCCGCGGAGGTCCGCCGGACGGTCCCGCTCGCCCTTCGTCTGACGCGGCTCGGTGGCGAGCCGCTCGTCCCCGCGCTGGTGCGCGCGCTCCGCGCCGTCCACGCGACCGTACACACCCAGGGAGATTAGATGCGCCGCAACACGCTGTGCCTCGGGCTCGGCCTCCTCCTCGTCGCCGGCTGCCGGGGCGGGGTCGGCAACCTCTTCAGCGCCCACGCCAAGGAAGCGGCGGCGGCCGGGCCGATCTCCCTGACGCCCGAATCGCTGGCCGTGACCCTCGCGGGCCTGAAGGGCGCGCAACTCGCCCCCGAGACCGCCGACTTCGTGGCCAACCTCTGGATCAACTACCACCTCTTCGCGCTGGCCGTGGCCGACGGGAAGATCGCCACCGACTCCGCCGCCGTGGCCGAGGTGATGTGGCCCGAGGTCACCGAGCGGATCGCCGGGGAGTGGCACGACACGGTCGTGGCCCACCACGCGAACTTCACGGCCCACTCGATCGACAGCGCGTATGCCAGCAGCGACTCGATGGCCCTCCGCCTGGTCCAGCACATCCTGATCCAGGTGCCGGCCACCGCGCCGGACTCGGTCAAGGCCAAGGCGCGGAAGAAGGTCGAGGGGCTCGCGGCGCAGATCCGCGCCGGCGCCAACTTCGGCGCGCTGGCGCTCAAGTTCTCGGGCGATCCCGGCAGCGCCAAGGACTCCGGCTACATGCAGCCGGCCCCGCGCGGCGCGTACGTGACGTCGTTCGACAGCGCGGCCTGGGCGCTGGCCCCGGGCGCCGTGAGCGGCATCGTGGCGACGCCGTACGGCTTCCACATCGTGCGCCGGCCGCCGGTCAACGAGATCCGCGACCGGTTCCTGGCCTTCCTCGACCAGCGCGCCGGGATGGTGCTCGACCAGATGTACTTCGACAGCCTGGCCAAGGCCAAGCACCTCAAGGTCGCGTCCAAGGCGCCGATCAAGCTCCGGGAGCTCCTGACCGACCCGGAGTCGTACCGCCATTCGAGCGAGGTATTCGCGTCGTACGACGGCGGCAAGCTCGAGGGCCGCGAGATGGTCCGCTGGGTCAACGTCCTCCCGCCGCAGATCGCCTCGGGGCTCGGCCAGGCCACCGACTCGCAGATCTCGAACTTCATCAGCCGGGTGGCGGAGAACGTGCTCTTCGTGCAGGACGCCAAGGCCCACGGGATCAAGGTCTCGACCGCCGACCTCGAGACGATGCGGCAGGCATACATCGCCGGGGTCGACACGCTGCGGGCCAAGATGGGCCTTGGCGACGACCTGATGAACCCGGCCACCCCGCTCGCCGACCGGGAGAAGGCCGCGGCGCTCAAGGTCGACCAGTTCCTGGCCTACGGCTTCGGCGCGCGGGTGGGGATGACCCCGATCCCGGCCCCGATGGTCGACTACCTGCGCGACCGCTTCCCCAGCCACGTCGACCAGCAGGGGACGGCGCGCGCCGTCGAGCTGGCGCTCAACATCCGGGCCAAGGCCGAGATGGAGCAGGATAGCACGGCCCGCGCGCACGGGAAGACGCCGGCCCCGTCGCCCCAGAACAACAATGCGGCGCCGGTCACGCTCCCGACGCCGCCCAGGCCCGCGTCGAAGTGATGCAGCGCGCGTTCGCCGCCGCCGCCCTGGCGTCGACACTGCTCCTGGCTCCGGCACTCCGGGCCCAGGCGCCCGGCGACACGGGCGAGTCGGTGGACCACGTCGTGGCGGTGGTGGGGAACGTGCCGATCCTCAACTCGCAGGTCGAGGAGCGGGTCTTCTCGAACCAGCAGGCGGGGCAGCCGGTCCCCACCGACCCGGACTCGCTCCGGAAGCTCAAGCGCCAGGTGCTGAGCGACCTGATCGACGAGGAGCTCCTGGTGCAGCAGGCGGAGCGCGACACCACGATCCACGTGACCGACCAGGACGTGTCGGACGCGGTGGACCAGCGCATCCGGCAGATCCGGACGAGCTTCGCCACGGAGCTCGACTACAAGAACGAGCTCAAGAAGGCGGGGTTCATCTCCCCCGAGGAGTACCGGCGCTGGCTCACCGACCAGCAGCGCCGGACCCTGCTGCAGAACCACCTCGTCACCTCGCTCTTCGACGACCAGAAGCTCAAGCCGGTGACGCCGACGGAGCGCGAGCTCCGCGACTACTTCAACGCCACGCCGGACAAGGGCACCCGAAAGGCGGCAGTGGCGTTCAAGCAGATCGTCGTGGCGCCGCGGGCCTCGCCGGCGGCACGCGCGGTGGCGCACGCCACCGCCGACTCGATCGCCAAGGCGATCCGCGCGGGGGCCGACTTCGCCACCGCCGCGCGCCGCTTTTCCCAGGACCCCGGCACCAAGGACCAGGGCGGGGAGCTCGGCTGGTTCCGCCGGGGCCAGATGGTGCGCCAGTTCGACGAGGTGGCCTTCGCCCTCCGCCCCGGGACGATCTCCGACCCGGTGGAGACGCCGTTCGGGTATCACATCATCCAGGTGCAGC
>DATIEF010000194.1:0-3047 GCA_035455865.1 Gemmatimonadales bacterium
GGGATACGGCGACCAGGACTTCCTCGAGCTGTTCGACGAGCTGCTGCCCGAGCTGCCCGACCTGCACTACGTCGTCACGGTCGGCGTGGCCGACCTCTGGGCCGATGAGCGGGTGTACCGCTACGAGGATCTGGTGGCGCGTGGGGCCGGCCGGCTGTCGCCGGCGGCGCCCGTGGACCCGGAGACGATGCCGCTGGCGGTGGTGTACACCTCGGGCACCACCGCCAAGCCGAAGGGCGTGGTGCTCTCGCACCGGGCGCTCCTCGAGGCGACGCGGGGCACGGGCGAGGCGCTCGAGCTGCGCGGGGACGACCGGGTGCTGGCGGCGGTGCCCTTCTCCCACGTCTTCGGGGCGCACATCGCGCTGCAGTGCCTGCAGTACGGCGCGACGATGCTCCTGCTGGAGACGTTCGAGCCGGGGGCCGCGCTGGCGGTGATGATGGCGGAGCGGGCCACGGTCTGCCACGGCGTGCCGACGATGTTCGCGCTCCTGATGCGCGATCCCGCGTTCGACACCGACCGGCTCACTGGCCTCCGCACCGGGATCCTGGCGGGCGCGAGCGTGGCGCCGGAACTGGTCCGCACGATCCGCCGGTGGTGCGACGTGCAGATCGCCTACGGGCTCACCGAGACGGGGCCGACGGTCAGCGTCACCCGGTTCAGCGACCCGCCGGAGAAGCGCGCCGAGACGGTGGGACGCCCGGTCCGCGGGGTCGAGGTCCGCATCATCGACGTGAGCCCCGGGCGGTCCGGGGAAGAGGCGGTCGGGGAGCTGGCGGTGAAGGGCCCCGACCTGATGCTCGGATATCACCGTATGCCGGGGGAGACGGCCAAGGTCTTCACCCCCGACGGGTTCTTCCGGACCGGCGACCTCGCCGCGATCGACGGGGACGGCTTCATCAGGATCGTCGGACGCCGGAAGGAACTGATCATCCGCGCGGGCCACAATGTGGCACCGCGCGAAGTGGAGGACGTCCTCCGGGCTCACCCGGGCATCGACGATGCCTGCGCCGTCGGGGTGCCGAACGAGGTGTTCGGCGAACTGATCTGCGCCTGCGTGATCCCGATGGAGGGCGCGATGGTGACCGGCGACGAACTGCGGGAGTTCTGTCGCGAACATCTGGCCGACTACAAGGTGCCCGACCTGGTCCGCTTCTTCAGCGCTTTCCCCCTGACCCCGTCGGGGAAGGTAAAGCGCCGGGAGCTGGCGGAGGTCGCGGCCTCGGAGCAAAACGCATCGTGAACGCAGCCTCGCGCCGCCCGGCGCGCGGGACCGACACCCCGGTCCACGCGCCCAACGCGGCCCTCCTGATCGACTTCGACAACGTCACCCTCGGCATCCGCTCGGACCTGGCCAAGGAGCTCCGTACCCTCCTCAACAGCGACATCATCAAGGGCAAGGTCTCGGTGCAGCGGGCCTACGCCGACTGGCGCCGCTATCCCCAATACATCGTGCCGCTCACCGAGTCGTCGGTGGACCTCGTCTGGGCCCCCGCGGTCGGCACGGCCAAGAAGAACGCCACCGACATCCGCCTCGCCGTGGACGCGATGGAGCTGGCCTTCACCCGCCCGGAGATCGGCACCTACATCCTCCTCTCCGGCGACAGCGACTTCTCCTCGCTCGTCATCAAGCTCAAGGAGTGGGGCAAGTACGTCATCGGCGTCGGGATGCGGGAGAGCTCGAGCGACCTGTTGGTCCAGAACTGCGACGAGTACTACTCCTACTCCGACCTGGGCGGGCTCAAGAAGCAGCAGGACGTCGTGGCGGCGCCCGGGGTGCCCACCGACCCGTGGCAGCTCGCGGCGGCGGCCGTGGCCCAGATGGTCCGGGACCGCGATGTCCTCCGCGCCGACCGGCTCAAGCAGGTCATGCAGCAGCTCGATCCCAACTTCGACGAGCGCGACGCGGGCTTCAACCGCTTCAGCAAGTTCGTCACCGAGGCGGGCACCCGCGGCGTCCTCCGCATCACCAAGCTCGACAACGGGCAGCTGGAAGTGGCGCCGGTCACGGCGGCGGCGCCCGCGGCCGAGGCACCCGCCGCCGGTGCCGAGAAGCGCGACGGCCGCCGCCGCGGCGGCCGGGGGCGTGGGCGTGGCCCGCGGGGCGGGGAATCGGCGGCACCGTCCGCCGCCCCGTCGACGGCGCCGGCGGCCGTGTCGGCGCCGCGCCACCTGACCCTGGCGCAGGGCTTCGACCTCCTCAAGGACGCGCTCTCCGGGCTCACCACGCCGGCCCCGCACGAGACCGTGCGGCAGCGGATGCTGGCCCTCGCCGGCAAGGAGGACCCGCTCCTCGACCTGCCGCGGTTCGAGCGTTTTCTCCGCCAGGCGCACGACGCCGAGGCCGCCGAAGTGCGGAAGGTCGGGGACGGCGCTTTCGACATTGCGCCGTTCGGCTCGGTCGGCGGCCCGCCGGCCCGGTTGGAGCGCCCGCCGCAGCAGCCCTCCCGGATCGTCGAATCGGCGCCGGTGGCCGTGTCGCCGGCGGCGGAGCCGGCTCCGGCTGCCCGCGCGCAGGCGCTCCGCTTCCGCCGTGGCTCGAAGACCGGCCTCCGTCCGGCCGACGTGCCGCTGGTCGGCGTGGTCGCGATGGAGGTCGAGGAGGCCGCTGCGGCCCCGGCCCCGAAAGGACGCAAGCGCGGTGGTCGCCCGGCCAAGTCCACGGCCGCGCCGACCGGCGCCACCGCAGCGGCGGCGTCAGATGCGCCGGTGGCGCCCGCTCCGGGCCGTCGCCGCGGCGGGCGCGGCAAGAAGGCCGCGTCATAGGCCGGTCGTGGCGCCGAAGCTCCGACAGCTGACGGGACGGGCGGGGGGACCCCTGCCCGTCCCGTTCTTTGAGCGGCCATCCGAGGTGGTGGCCCGCGAACTGATCGGCGCGATCATCGAAGTGCGGAGCGGCCCCAATTCCGTGTTCGGCCGCATCGTCGAGACGGAAGCGTACCTCGGCGCCGACGACCCCGCCTCCCACGCCTTCGCGTACCGGCGCCACGCCGGCAACGCATCGCTGTACCTGCCGCCAGGCACCTGGTACATCTATCGGTCCTACG
>DATIEF010000195.1:0-3501 GCA_035455865.1 Gemmatimonadales bacterium
GCATTGCCGGTCTGCTTCACCACCCCGGCGACGGTGGTGTCGTTGAGCCCGAGGTTGAGGATCGTCTCCATCATCCCCGGCATCGACACCGCAGCGCCCGACCGGACCGAGACGAGGAGCGGGTCGTCCGCCGAGCCGAAGATCTTGCCGGTGGCCGCCTCGACCCGCTGCAGCGCATCGCCGACCTGCTGTTCGAGGCGCGGGGGGAAGCTGCGGCTCTCGAGGTAGGGAAGGCACATCGTGCTGGCGATGGTGAATCCCGGCGGCACCGGGATGCCGATGTTGGTCATCTCGGCCAGGCCCGCGCCCTTGCCGCCGAGGAGATCCTTCATCGCGGCGGTCCCTTCGGCACGCCCCTGCCCGAAGAAGTAGACCAGCTTGGGTTCCGTGGTCATATCACGCCCCGGGGGACCGCGTTGCGCGGAAGACTCGTGTGTCGCATTGTCGCCCGCCTTACCGCCTTACCGCCTTACCGCTCACCCCTCACCTCTTACCCCTCACCGCTCCAATGCTCACCAGCGCGCCGTCGCCGGTCGGGTACTCGCCGGAGAAGCAGGCGTGGCACCAGCGATTGCGGGGACCCGCGGCCTGGAGCATCCCCTCGAGCGACAGGTAACCGAGGGAGTCGACGCCGAGGAACCGCTGGATCTCCTCGGCGGAGTGGGTCGCGGCGATGAGCTCCTCGCGGTTCGGGGTGTCGATGCCGTAGTGGCAGGGGCCGGTGATCGGCGGCGACCCCAGGCGCAGATGCACTTCCCGTGCCCCGGCCTGGCGGATCATCGTGACCAGCCCCTGGCTGGTGGTCCCGCGCACCAGGCTGTCGTCGACCACCACCACCTTCTTGCCGGCGATGATCTCGCGCACCGGATTGAACTTGATCCGGACCTTGGCCACCCGGAGCGCCTGGGTGGGGTTGATGAACGTCCGCCCCACATAGTGGTTGCGGATGAGCCCGTTCTCGAGCGGCACTCCCGACTGTTCGGCATAGCCCAGCGCCATCCCGTTGGCGCTGTCGGGGACGCTGAAGACCACGTCGGCGCCGGGGACCGGATGTTCCACGGCCAGCTGGCGCCCGATCGCCCGGCGGACGGCGTCGACCGACTCGCCGAAGACCCGGCTGTCGGGGCGCGCGAAGTACACGAGTTCGAACACGCAGCGGCTTTCCGGCCGCGGTGTCAGGCGCGCGAGGTCGGTGACCTTCCCGTCCTCGATGCGGACGAACTCCCCGGGGCGGAGCTCACGGATGGGCGTGGCGCCGACGAGGTCGAGGGCGCAGCTCTCCGAGGCCACGACGATCCCGGTGCCGAGCTTCCCGAGCATGAGCGGCCGGAATCCGCGCGAGTCGACCACGGCATACATCGCGCGGCCGACGGTGAGGAGCAGCGTGTACGCCCCTTCGGCCGCCTCCAGCGCGGCGCGGATCTGGCGCTCGGGGTCGGGCTCGTCCGAGCGCGCGATCAGGTGGACGAGCGCCTCGGTGTCGCTGGTCGACGCGAAGAGCGACCCGCGCTCCACCAGGTCGTGCCGCAGCTCACTGGCGTTGGTCAGGTTGCCGTTGTGGGCGATGCTGAGCGGGCCGTGCCGGTAGTTGACGAGGTACGGCTGGGCGTTGGCCAGCACCGAGCTGCCGGCGGTGGAGTAGCGGGTGTGGCCGATGGCGGTGTCGCCGGTGAGGGCGGCGAGCCGGGCGTCGTCGAAGTTGTCGGAGACGAGGCCCATTCCCCGGTGGAGCCGCGCCTGGCCGTTGGCGTCGACCGCCACGATGCCGGCGCTCTCCTGGCCACGGTGCTGCAGGGCGTAGAGGCCGAGGTAGGTGAGCCGCGCCGCGTCGGGGACCCCGCTCACGCCGAAGATGCCGCACATGGTCAGTTCCCCCCGCCGGTCACGAGCGCCATCCGGCGCGGGATCGCATCGAAGTAGGCACGGCGGAGCTCCCCGATCTTCCAGCGATGGTCACCGGCGGCGGTGCGGATCCGGAGCGCCCCACCGACCGCCCCGACCCGCCCGGCGCCGAACCCCGGCACCCCGTGCTTCCGGGCCAGCGCCGCGAGGCGCCCGGCGTCGGCGTACGCGAACGTGGCCACCACCCGCCCGTGGTCCTCGGCGTACAGCACCTCGGCGTCGGAAAGGCCCGGGGCGTACTCCCGCAGGTCGAGATCGGCGCCGAGCCCGTGCTCGGCGTAGGGACCGCCGATGGCCGCCTCGGCAAGCGCCACCGCCAGGCCGCCGGTCGAGCAGTCGTGCGCGGACTTGAGGAGCCCCGCCCGCGCGGCATCCGCCAGCAGGCGCTGCAGCGCCCGCTCCGCCGCGAGGTCGACCGCGGGGGGTGTCCCACCGGGGCAATCGAGCACCTCGGACCAGTACGCCGATCCGCCGAGCGCGCCGCGGGTCCGCCCGAAGATCACGATACCGTCGCCCGGGGCGGCAAAGTGGCTGGGGATCCGCTGGTCCACCCGGTCGAGCAGGCCCACCAGGCCGACGACCGGCGTCGGATCGATGGCGCCGCTCGGGCTCTCGTTGTAGAAGGAGACGTTGCCGCCGGTGACCGGGATGTCGAACGCCCGGCAGGCGTCGCTGATGCCGCGGCACGCCTCCGTGAACTGGAAGAACACCTCGGGCTTCTCAGGGCTCCCGAAGTTGAGGCAATCGGTGATGCCGAGCGGCACGGCGCCGGTGCAGGCCACGTTGCGGGCCGCCTCCGCCACCACCGCCTTCCCCCCTTCGTACGGATCGAGCGCCACGAAGCGGGCGTTGCAGTCGAGCGTCACCGCGAGGCCGAACGCTTCCTGGTCCACCCGGAGCACGCCGGCATCGCCGCCGGGCCCGAGGATGGTGTTGGCCTGGACGGTGGAGTCGTATTGCTCGTACACCCAGCGCTTGCTGGCGATGCTCGGCAGGTCGAGCAGGTGCGGCAGCGCCTCGTGCACGCCGAGCCTGGGCGCCCGGGACGGCCGAAGCGCCCGCCGGGCCCGCGCTGAAGCGCCTTCCGTGGCCTCGGGGTGGTACACCGGCGCGTCGTCCACCAGGCGCTGGGCGGGGATCTCCGCGACCACGGTGCCGCCGTGGCGCACCCGGAACATCCCGTCGCCGGTCACGTGACCGATCGGCGTGGCGTGCAGGCCCCAGCGTTCGCACACCTCCTGGATCGCGGCGATGCGGCGGGGCTCGGCGACGACCAGCATCCGCTCCTGCGATTCGGAGAGGAGGATCTCGTACGGTGTCATCCCGGCCTCGCGCACCGGGACCTTGTCGGTCTCGAGCTCCACGCCGACACCGCCCCGCGCGGCCATCTCCGCCGAGGAGCTCGTCAGGCCCGCGGCGCCCATGTCCTGGATGGCCACCATCAGGTCGCGGGAGCGGAGCTCGAGGGTGGCCTCGAGGAGGAGCTTCTCGGTGAAGGGATCGCCCACCTGGACCGGGGGACGCCGCGCCTCCGACTTGGCAGAGAGCTCCTCCGAGGCGAAGCTGGCGCCGTGGATCCCGTCGCGGCCGGTGCGGGCC
>DATIEF010000196.1:0-7443 GCA_035455865.1 Gemmatimonadales bacterium
GGCAACAGACGCTCAGTGGGTCAGTGGGTCAGCGGGACAGCGGGTCAGCGGGACAGTGGGTCAGTGGGTCAGTGGCTCAGTGGGTCAGACGCTCGGCGGCTCAGGCGGCCCGTGACCGGGTCACTGCTTCAGGAACGCCGCGATCGCAGCGCGGAAATCGGGGGTGGTGCGGGAGAGGGCGTTGACCCTGGCACCGAGCGCGATCCCTTCCGTGAACGACCGGCCGTCCTGCTCGTAGAAGAGCCGCTTGGTGAGGGCGAACGCGGTGGCGCTCTGGGCCGCGAGCGCGCCCGCCACCTCGGCGAGCGCCACCTCCAGCTTCTGGTCGGCCACGACGCGGCTCACCAGCCCGAGTTCGAGTGCTTCGCGGGCAGCGACCGACCGGCCGGAGGCCACCAGCTCGAAGGCCCGCTTCTCCCCGACCAGCCGCCGCAGGATGGCCATCACCATCGCGGGCACGAATCCGCGGCGGATCTCGGGATACCCGAACTGGGCGCTCTCGGCGGCCAGGACGATATCGCACGCGGTGGCCAGCCCCGCACCGCCGGCCAGCGCCCGTCCGTGGACCAGCGCCACCACCGGCTTCGGGAGCGCCCGCATCCGCTCGAAGACGCCGCCGAGCCGGCGGGCGGAGGCCTCGTTGGCCGCGGGATCGAGCTCCGCCGAGGCGAGGAGCTCCGCCAGGTCGGCACCGGCACAGAAGTCCTTCCCCGCCCCACGGACCACGACCACCCGGACGCCGGCATCGAGCTCGGCGCGCTCGAGCTCCTCGTGCAGGCGCTCGACCATCGCCGCGGAGAGCGCGTTCCGCTTCTCGGCGCGGTCGAGGGGAAGGGTCAGGACGCCGGCGTCGAGTCGGGCGGAGAGCGGCGACGCCGGGCTCATCGTCCGGCCTGGAGCGCCGCGCGCGGCAACGCCTTCCGCACGTCCGAAGGCACCGGGATCCGCATCCGCAGCAGGGCCGTGGAATAGACCTTGCCCTGGGCGTCGGTCTTGAGCGACAGCGTGCCGCCGCCGTCGAGCGCGCCGTGGAGGAGGAAGTTGAGCGCGTGGAGGTTCGGCAGCTCGAAGCGCTCCACCCCCGACACCATGCCCTTGAAGTGCCGTGCCACCCGCGCGACGGTCACCTCGCGACGGAGGAGCTCATACCAGGCGGGCCGGAGTGCGATGAGGCCCACGTTGGCGGTATCGCCCTTGTCGCCGGAGCGCGCGTGCGCGAGCCAGCGGAGCTGGACGGAGGAACGGGCGGATGGGCGCATGGACGCATGGCCGGATGCGCGGGCCGATCGCGACCGGCCCTTGGATCCCGTGCCCGCCCGCTTCAGCTTTGCCATCCTGCCCCTCCATCGCTCAATGTCCGTTCGACCCATCCGACCATGCGACCATCCGTCCGACCCCTCACGCCTCGAGGATCTCCACCTTCACGAACGGCTCGATCTCGCCCCGGTCGACGAGCGCGGGCCAGTACGCCACGATCTCCTCCACCGCCGGCCGGCCGCCGGCGAACCCGGTGACGCTCGGCGGCCCGGTGAGGACCAGCGGCGCGATCTCCCGGGTGAAGCGCTCCACCGGCGCCCGCTCCCGCGCCCGCACGCCGACGCGGAGCTGGACCTCCGCCAATTCGGCGCTCGGCGGTCCCGACAGCCGGCCGTGGGTGGCATCGACGCCGACGAACTCGGTCAGCACCTGCTCGAACTCAAGGCCGAGGTCCTGGAGCCGCTGGCGGAGGATCTTGTCGGCCGCGCGCGCCTTGTCATAGGCGTCGGGCCACGAGTAAACGAGGGTGCCGACGGCCTTGTAGCCGTAGAAGTACGCCACCGACACCTTGAGGAGCCCGGTCCGCGGGCGGCCCCGGATGCCCCGCACGGCGACGCGGTCCTTCCCGGCCGCCGCGAGGCGGATCGTGGTGAAATCGGCGACGCCGTCGGGGGTGATGTAGTTGTGCGGGTCGCCCATCTCATACACCAGCTGCTCGGACACGCTCGCCACCGACACGACGCCGCCGGTGTGCGGATGCTTGGTGACGAGGAACGTGCCGTCGGGCGCCGCCTCGACGATCGGGAACCCGGGGTCGGCCATCCCGGGCACCCGGCGCCAGTCCTTGAGGAGGTTACCGCCGGACGCCTGGGCGCCGCACTCGATGATGTGCCCGGCGATGGTGCCGGCCGCGATCCGGTCCCAGTCGTCGGGCTTCCAGCCGAATTCGTGCACCAGCGGTCCAAGCGTGAGCCCGGTGTCGGTGACCCGCCCGGTGATCACGATGCCCGCGCCCTGGTCGAGCGCCGTCACCACCGGCGCCATACCGAGGTACGCGTTGGCCGAGACGACCTTGTCGCGGATGTCGGACAGCGGGCGCCCGGTGTCCATGTCGTTGAGCGCGTGACCCTTGGCGATCAGCTCGTCCAGGCGCGGCAGGATGTCGTCACCGGTGACGAGGCCGACCTTGACCTTCCCGCCGAGCCCCAGCTTCCGGGCCGACGCCACCACCGCTTCGGCGCAGGCCCGCGGATTGACGCCGCCGGCGTTGGAGGTGACCCGCACGCCGCGGGCCACGAGCTCCGGCAGGAGGCGCTCCATCAGCGGCGGGAAGTCCTTGGCGTACCCGAGCTTCGGGTCGCGGGATTTCTGCTTCTGCATGATGGACATCGTCACCTCGGCGAGGTAGTCCATCATCAGGTAGTCGATCGGGCCGCCGAGCACCTGGCGGACCGGCGCCTCGAGCCAGTCGCCCCAGAAGCCCTGGCCGGCGGCCACGCGTACGGTTCGGTCCATCAGCGCATCATCAGCCCCGTCGGGGCCCCCAGTTGAAGTTCGCGGGTCCAGATCGGACCGCCATCGACCTGCGCGGTGAGCACGCCGAGCGGCGAGAAGCCGGGATCCAGGTCCCACCCGAGCGCCGGCATCGGGTAGCGGGCCGTCGCCCGGGCGCCCGGGGCCACTACGATCGGAGCCGCCGTGCCGGCCCGGAGCGGGACCGCCGAGTCGGGATCGGCGTAGAACCGCACCGTCAGGGTGGCGCCCCACGCGGCGGTGTCGGTCGCCGTGGCGAGCCCCGGCGAGAGCGTCACGTCGATCGGCGTCGGCCCGTCCCTCGGCGGGAGCCTGGCCGCGAGGCGCCCGACCGCATAGTTGAGCGCCAGTTCCCCGAGCTCCCGGCCCGACGCGTCCAAGATATCGAGGCCGAGGTCGGTGAAACGAGCCCACTGCCCCGGATCCATCCCGACATCGACCCGGACGGTCCGGGCCCAGGCGGGGGCGACGAACGGGACCATCACCTCACGGGAGCCGTGTTCGAGGACCGGCACCGAGCGGACCGCACCGACCACCCTCCCGCCGACGACGACGTCGATCGGTGCGGCGGTCGGGTTCGTCACGTCGGCCCGGATGCCGGCGGTGTCGCGGGCGCCGGAGAGCACCAACGGCGCCATCGTGACCTTGACCCGGGGTGCCGCGGCGCCGCCGGGCGGAGTGGCGGCATCGACCTCGTAGACGCCGGCGACCACGTCCGCCGCATCGACGTTGAACGACGCGACGCCGCCGGAGACCGAGGCCTCGCGCTCGTGGCCGTCCCGGAAGGGCATTCCACCCGGTTCGTGCAGGAAGGCGCCCACCACTTCATCGGGGCCGGCGGCGGCGACGTCGACCTGGAAGGGCCGCCCGGTGTCGGCGATGAAGAACCAGCGGCGTTCGGCGCCGCCGGGCAGCTGTCCCGTCCGCTGCTCGAACGAGGGTGCAACGGCGACCGGCGTCACCACCGTGTTCTCGAGCCGCACCAGGGCGCCGGCCATCGAGTCATCTCCCCAGCCGGTGACGACGCCGACGTGGAGGCCGGGGGCGCGGAGCGCGTCCGCGCGGTAGCGCACCGTGACCGTGACCGGCGCCCCACGCAGTGTGACGGCGGCCGGCGCGACGAGCCACGTCGTGTCGGCGCGAAAGGTCAGGGTCAGCGGCGCAGAATCGCCGGCGGGGCGGGAGAGGACGAATGCCTGGAGCGTGTCACCGGGGCCGCGGAGCCCGGCGGGCCGGTAGGCCGCGGTGCCCCGCCCCGTGAGCGGCGCGCCGACCGCGGCATCGACCTCGGGATACCGGAACCGCCCCGCAAGCCAGGCCCAGGCGCGGCCGAGATTGGGAAGTCCATCGCCCTGGCCGATGGGAGTGTGGCCGGCGATCGGTTGGGCGGTGGCCATCAGCGCCTGCCGGATGCGCCGCGCCTCGATCGGCTGGCGTCGCTCGGTGAGCGCGGAGGCGAGGACGGCGGCCAGCCCCGCCGCGTACGGCGACGCCATGCTGGTCCCCTGCAGCACCTCCTGGCCCCGGTGCCAGGGCGGCACGAGCGAGTAGGCCATGCCGGGGGTCACGATGTCGGGCTTGGCGCTCTCGCCGCCGCGGGAGCTGAAGTACGCCAGGACGTCGGGCTCGCCCCGATCGCGGGTAAAGAAGACCGCGGGCAGCGTCGCGCCGACGGAGAGCACCCGACCGGCGGACCCCGGAAAACCGAGCGACGAGACCCCCGGGCCGTCGTTCCCGGCGCTGACGGCGAACGTGACGTCGGGGTGCCGGGCCAGGACCGAGTCGATCAGGTGGTCGATCCGGGGCGCCACCCCCGGCTCGTTGCCGACGCCGAAGCTCATGTTGACGACGAGCGGCAGGCGCCGGTCGGCGGCGAATCGGATGGCGTACTCGAGCGCGCCGAGCATCGCCCCGGTGACCGAGATGCCGCCGTGGGCATCGTTCGCGATCTTGAGCCCCAGCACCTGGGCGCCCGGCGCCACGCCGTCGAAGGCCGGCACGCCGTAGAGGTCGTGCCCGGCGGCGATCCCCGCGACGTGGGTGCCGTGTCCGCTGGTGTCGAAGAAGAGGTCGAGGAACGGCGCGCCGTCCCGGGTCGAGAGGTTCGCCGCGAAGGTGAGCGCCGGCGCGTGGCCGGGGGGCGCCCAGCCGAAGGTCTCGCGGGCCACGAGGTAGTCGTGGACCGGCCGTTCGTTCAGGAGGCTGCCATCGCCGTCGGTGTCGGCGAAGAGCACCCAACCGTCGCTGGCGCGGGTGACGATGACCGGCAGCGTGTCGCCGACGACGTTGTTCCAGTTGACGTCGGCCTCGGGCCCGTTCCCGAGCGTCGACTCGCGCAGCGTGCCGGCGTACCAGGGCCCCGCGTTGTTGAACGTCCGGACCCGGCCGAAGCCGCGGAGCACGTGCCCCGCGACGGTGACGGAGTCGCCGGCGGGCGTGACCGGGATGAGCGCGATGCGGCCTTCACCCGAGAAGTCGCGGAGGTCGAGGAGCTTGGGTTCGTCGGTCGTGGTGAGGGAGAGGCCACCCTGGCCCGGATCGATCCCGCTGTCGAGGATGGCGATGAGCACGCCGCGCCCGTCCCAGATCGGGTGCTCGCGACGGAAGGAGGTCACCCCGGAGGACGCAAGCGGCATCAGGCCGCGTTCGGCGGCGTCCGCGGGGGGGAGGAGGTAGGCGGCGTCGGCGCGCGCGGCCACGACGCCCGGCGGGGCCGGCCCGGTGTCGGGCGCGGCGCCGAGCGCCTGGAACGTGCCGGGCGAGGCGGCGCACCCCGCCGACAGCACCAGACAGGCGACCGACCAGGCCTGCCGCATCCGCGTCAGCGCCCCGCCGCGTCGAGCGGCGGAAGGACGTAGGGGCCGAAGTGCGGCCCCGCGTAGCGCCCGACCACATCGAGGAGGAAGGCCAGGGTGGGCCGGGTCTCCTCCGCGGTGATGATGCCGTCGACGAACCCGCGGGCGCCGGCGTACTTGGCGTCGAGCTGGTGCTCGTAGTCGGACTTCATCGCCTCGACCGCGGCGGCGAGCGCCGGCGCCGGCGGGGCGCCGGCCGCGCGGGCCCGCTCCAGCTCGGGGCCGTGCACCGCGCCCACGGCGGACTCCCCTTCCATCACCGCCATCCGGCCGGTGGGCCAGCTGACGATGAAGTCGGGATCGAATCCCTGCCCCGCCATCGCATAGTAGCCGGCGCCGGAGGCGTGGTTGAGCGTCAGCACCAGCTTGGGCACCGGGGCCGTGGCCATCGCCTCGACGAACCGGGCGCCGGCCCTGATGATCCCCGAGTGCTCGGCCTCGGGCCCGACCATGAACCCGCTCACGTCCTGCAGGAAGAGGAGCGGGATCCCCTCGCGGCCGGCGTTCTCGATGAAGTACGCCGCCTTTTCCGCGCTCTCGGTGTAGACGATGCCGCCGAAGGTCGGGCGCTGGCCCGGGGCGCCCTTGACCACGCCGCGGGCATTGGTGATGACCGCGACGGGGCGCCCTTCCACGTGACCATGCCCGCAGAGGAGCTCACCGGCCACGTCGGGCTGGAACTCCGCGAGCGTCCCGCCGTCGAGCACGCACTTGAGCACCTCGCGCATGTCGTACGACAGGCGATGGTCGTGCGGGAGCAGGTCGTAGAGGTCGGCGGGCGGCCGGGCGGCCGCGCGCGCCGGAACGACCCGCTGGGCCGTGGCGGCGTGCGGGAGGCGCGCGACGTAGGCGCGGACCTGGCGGAGGCAGTCCTGGTCGTCCGGGGCGCGGTAGTGGGCCACGGCGCTCACGGCCGTATGGGTCCGGGCCCCGCCCAGGGTCTCGGCATCGATGGTCTGGCCGGTGGCGCCCTTCACCAGGTTCGGGCCGCCCAGTCCCATGAAGCTCGTGCCCTCGACCATGAAGATGACGTCGGAGAGTGCCGGCAGGTACGCGCCGCCCGCCACGCAGCTCCCCATCACCGCGCTCACCTGGGGCACGCGGAGGTAGCGCCGCATCAGCGAGTTGTAGTAGAAGATCCGGGCCGCGCCATACTGGCCCGGGAAGACGCCACCCTGGTACGGCAGGTTGACGCCGGCGCTGTCGACCAGGTAGACGATCGGGATCCGCTCGCGCATCGCCGCTTCCTGGGCGCGGAGGATCTTGGTGATGGTCTCGGGCCACCAGCTCCCGGCCTTGACCGTCGCGTCGTTGGCGACGACGACGCACTCCCGCCCCTCGACCCGGCCGATGCCGGTGATGACGCCCGCCGCGGGCGCCTGGCCGTCGTACCGGTCGTAGGCGACGAGGAGCCCCATCTCGAACCAGGGGCTCGACGCGTCGAGGAGGCCGGCCACCCGCTCCCGCGGGGTGAGCTGCCCCTTGGCGCGCATCTTGGCGGCGCGCTCCGGCCCGCCCCCCTGGCGGAGGCGGACGGCGAGCGCCTGGTAGTCGTCGGTGAGCTCGCGGAGCCGCGAGGCGCGCGGCGCGGCGGTCAATCGCGGAGGTGGGCGGCGGCCCACTCTTGGATGTAGGTGACGAGCGATGTGGTGGGCGTGCCGGGACCGAAGAGCCGGCCGACGCCCAGCGCCTCGAGCTGCTCGATGTCGTCCTGGGGGATGATCCCGCCGCCGGTCAGGAGGATATCGCCCCGGCCCTCGGCGTCGAGCAGCTGCTTGACGCGGGGGAAGAGCGTCAT
>DATIEF010000197.1:0-6302 GCA_035455865.1 Gemmatimonadales bacterium
TTCTCCACGACCGAGATGGCCCGGGCCAGGGCCGGGGTGTTGCCGGACGCGATCTCGGAGGCCAGGGCGGACACGCGCATATAAGGAAAGGTCGCGGGGGCGGGCCGGAGGGGCAAGGAGGAGCGCCCCTCCCTATCCCCACTCCGGCCCGAGCATCCGGAACCCGGACTCGAGGTCGGTCCGGGGATGGCGGCAGATCCAGACGGTCACGTCGCGCTCCTCCTCAACGCCCCACGGATCCCGCACCCGGGCCGCCTCGGTCACTTCGCCGAAGAACGTCCCCAAAGACTCGCGGCTGGCGCCGACGACGATGACGATCTCGCCACTCTTGCCCCCGGTCCCCCAGAACCAGAAGTCGCCGTTGCGGGAGATCGGGTACGGCAACCCGTACTCCCGGCCGAACAGCGCCAACGCGCCGGTGCGGCCGTAATTGGTCGCGAGGATGGCCGCCCGGGCCCGCTCCTCCGGCGGGAGGGACCGGTACACGCCTGCCACCGCCTCCACCTGTTCGCGCCACCCGGTCATGTCGGCGTAATCCTGCGGCAGGGGGAGCTGTCCCCCGCTGTTGGTGCGATCGGCGCCCTGGCCGAACCGCAACTCATACCGGACCATCGCCGCCGGCGGGAGGACCGGCGCCCCGAACGGGTACAGCGGCAGGTTGCCGAGGACGCAGGCGGCGATCACGAGGGCGAGCGCCCAGCGCCGCCCCGGGCGGTCAAGCCAGAGGACGAGCAGCATCGCCGCGGCGGCGACGAGGAGCGGGAGGGCCGGGCCGAAGTAGTACGCCTTTCCACCCGCGACGAGCAGGGTGGCGAAGATGATGAGCGCCGCCCAGCCGAGGGAACGGAAGCGACGGAATGCGGGAGCGAAGAGCAGCGCACCGAACCCGATGAGCCACAGTGGCGCGGCGGTGCCGAGGAGCGGGAATTGTCCGGTGACGAACTCGACCCGGCTGAAGTGCTGCAGCTGGTCGGCCTTGAGCTCGCGTGCCTGGGCGAGGAATGGCCATCCGTGGACGACCTGTCCGAGGACGGTGGGGACCGCAAGCAACGTCATGACCAGCGCGGCAAGCCACGGCCAGCGGGCGCGCAGGTCCTGCCGGAGCGGCGATGCGAGCACCGCCACGAGCACGCCGACCCCCAGGAACGCGACGCTGAACTTGGTGAGGGCCCCGAGACCGAGGGCCACGCCGAGGACCAGCCACCAGCGGCGATCGCGCCCCGCGAGGAGGGCCGCCAGCGCCAGGAATGCGAGGGTCCACCAGAGCTGTTCGAAGACGACCGGCTGGAAGAGCGTGCCCGCGCGGACGAAGAGCGGGGAGCACAGGACCGCGGCGGCGGCAGATCCCTGCGCGATCCTGCCCCCGCCGGTCTCCCGGACCAGCAGTGCCGTGAGCACGCCGGTGCCGGCGGCGGCGAGCGCCGCGAGGAGCCGGATGGCCGCGAGGAGCGGGAGCGGGAGCGCGCGGGCCAGCTCGGCGAGCGCGGCGATCAGCGGCGGGAACTCCATCGTGAGCGGGCGGAGGTGCTCGCCCATCGCGAGATACAGGAGTTCATCGCGGTGGAAGCCGTACCCCGGCGTCGGCAGGAAGTGGGCGGCGAGCGATAGCGCGGCCACGGCCCAGACCCAGCGGGTGAGGGGCGGGCGATCGGCCGCGCCGGCAGATGGACGATCCAGGGTCTCTCCGTTCACCAGTCCCCCGGGCCGGCGCCCTAGAGGATCAGCGCCCGCGCGGTCAGGAACAGCATCAGGAACCCGCAGACATCGGTGAACGTCGTCACGAAGATCGACGAGGCGATGGCGGGATCGACGTTCAGGCGCTTGAGGATCATCGGGATGAACGCCCCGGCGAACCCGGCGACGAAGAGGTTGCCGGTCATCGCCAGGAAGACGCAGACGCCGAGCATCGGGGTCTCGTGGATCAGCAGGGCCACCAGGGCGCTCACGACGCCGTTGGCGACGCCGTTGAAGAGCCCGACGAGCATCTCCTTCCCGATGACGCTCCAGAACTCCTTCATCGTGAGGACACCAAGGGCCAGGCCGCGGACCGAGACGGCGAGCGCCTGGGTGCCGGCGTTCCCGCCCATCCCCGCGATGATCGGCATCCAGATGGCGAGGTCGGTCAGCTTGTTGACGGTGTCGAGGAAGAGCTTGACCACGCCGCCCGCCAGGAATGCGGTGGCGAGGTTCACGTAGAGCCAGGGGAGGCGGCTCTTGACCGCCTGCCACCAGGTGCCCGCCACCTCTTCGTCGGCGCTGGTGCCGCCGAACTTGAGCATGTCCTCGGTGCCTTCGGCCTCGACGACGTCGATCACGTCGTCGAAGGTCACCCGGCCGAGGAGCCGCCCGTCCTGGTCGACCACCGGGACGCTCGGCAGGTTGTAGCGCGACATCAGCCGCGCCACCGCCTCCTGGTCCTCCTCGGGCCGCACCGAGTGGACCACGGCCTCCATGAACTCCCGCACCGGGCGGTCGGCCCGGCTGGTCACCAGGTCGCGGAGCGGCAGCACGCCCTCGAGCTTCCCGGCGGCACCCACCACGAACACCTGGTAGAACTCGCCGGTCTCCTCCGACTGGCCCCGGATCTCCTCGATCGCCTCCGCGGCGGTGTCGACATCGCGCACGGTCATCACCCGCGCGGTCATCAGGCCACCGGCGGTCTCCTTGCCGTACCTGAGGAGCGACTGGAACTCGGCCCGGTCCTCGGCGCCGACCTGGTCAAGGATCCGGCGCTGTTCGTCGGGGGCCATTTCGCCGAGGATGTCGGCCGCGTCGTCGTCCTCGAGGGTGCCGACGATCCCCGCCGCTTCCGTGGGCGCGAGCGCCGCGAGCGTCTCCTCGGCGTGCTCGTCCTCCGGCATCATCACCAGCACCTGCCCGGAGAGCCGGGCCGGCAGCGTCCGGACCGCCGCGAGACGCTGATCCTCGTCGAGCGAGGCGAAGACGTCGGCCAGGTCGGCGGGGTCGACCCCCCGCGCGCGCTCCTGGAACTCGCGGATGCGTCCCGCGCGGACGAGCGCCGTCAACTCCTCGAGCAAGGCGTCGGGCTGGCTCACGGGGTCTCCCGGTCGAGGCTGGTCACGCCGCCCGCGGCCCGGACGAGGATCCGCTCGGCGCGCGCGGGGGATGCCTGGAGGACGTCGAACTCGAGGCCACGGAGGGTGAAGCGCTCCCCGGCCTCCGGGATCCGCCGCGCCAGTTCCGCCACGAGGCCCGCGACCGTCGTGGCCGTGGTGGCCGGGAGCGTGACGCCGAACCGGGCGTTCACCTCGGCGAGGGGGGTGGCCGCGTCGGCCTCGAGGGGCGCGGGCCGGGCCGTTGCGGGGGAGCCCGGGCCGTCGAGCTCGTCGAAAATCTCGCCCACCAGCGCCTCCAGCAGGTCCTCGAGCGTGGCGATGCCCATCGTGCCGCCGAACTCATCGAGTACCACGGCCAGGTGCCGGCGCTCCCGCTGCATCTCGAGCAGCAGTTCGCCGCAGCTGCGGCTCCCGGGCGTGAGCGTCACCGGGCGCACCGGGACCGGGGCCCCCTCCCCGACGGTCAGCAGGTCGAAGGCGTGCACCATCCCGACGACCTCGTCCAGCGTGCCGCGATAGACCGGGAGCCTGCTGTATCCGCCCTGGGCAAAGGCCTCCGCGATCTCGTCGCGGGTGACGCCCTCGGGCACGGCGACGACCTCCGTGCGCGGCGTCATCACCTCGCGCACCGGGCGCTCGGAGAAGGTCATCACGCCGCCGGCCATCACCAGTTCAGGATCGACCCCCGACCCGCCGCTCAGCACCTCCCGCAGCAAGGCGTCGGGATCGGCCCCGGTGGATGACGGGAGCACCGGGGCCAGGAGCGCCGCCCACGGGCGGACGAACGGGAGCACCACGCCGGCGGAACGGATGGCGCCGAGGCGGGTGAGCCAGCGCGGCGCGAGGTAACCGACCACGAGGATGGCCGGCACGCCCAGGAGCGCAGCGACGAGCGCGAGCGCGGTGAGCCCGAGCCCGCCGAAGAGCGCAGGGAGCGCGGCGCCAAGGAGGATGGTGCCGAGCGCCGTGGCAGCGGTGGCAGCGTGGAGATAGTCGCCGACGCGGGCGAGCCAGGCGGGTACATCGCCGGTGCCACGGAGCCGGCGGGAGGCGGCCCGCGTGATGGCGCGCCGGCTCTCGCCGACGAGCACGCCGCTCACGGTGGCGCCGGCCACCGCGATGGCCAGGCCCAGGATGAGGACGAGGGTGATCACAGGTCCTGCTCCAGGCCGCCACCCTCGTCGGCTTCCTCGGCGCGGATCCGCTGGACGTGCACCCGCAGCACTCGCCGGCGGGCCACCTGCTCCGCCACGATCCGGAACCCGTCCGCCTCGATGGCCTCGCCCGGCCGCGGCACCCGCCCGAAGAGCGCCAGCGCCAGGCCGCCGACGGTGTCGACGTCGTCCCGCCCGAAGCTGTGCTCGAGGACGCCTTCGAGCTCCGTGAGCGGCACCGACCCCTGGACCCAGAAGCGGTCATCGCCCTCACGCTCGATGGGCGTGGCCTCCTCGGTGTCGCGCTCGTCGCGGATCTCGCCGACGACCTGCTCCAGCACGTCCTCGAGTGTGACGAGCCCCGCGGTGCCCCCGAACTCGTCGACCACGATGGCCAGGTGGCCGTGGGTGCGCTGGAAATCGTGCATCTGCCGGTCGAGGGTCTTCCCCTCGGGCACGAACGCGGGCGGCCGGATGAGACGGTGCCAATCGGACCGCCCGCCCTCCACGGCGGCGCGCTCCACCAGCAGGTCCTTGACGTAGATGATCCCCAGCACCTGGTCGGGGTTCTCGTCGAAGACCGGGAGGCGGGAGTGGCCGTGGCGGCGGAACGCCTCGAGCACCTCGTGGGTCTCGGCCGCGCGGTCGACGGCCACGATGTCGATCCGCGGCGTCATCACCTCGGCGACGGTGGTGTCGGCGAGGGAGAAGACGCCGAGGAGCATGTCGCGGCGCCCGGCGCCGAGTTCGCGCTGGCGGGCGCGCTCGGCGGCGACGGCGCCGATCCGGTCGGCGCGACCGACGAGGGCCAGGAGCGGCCGGACGAACGTGAGGGTGCGGAGCGCCGGGCGCCGCACCCGGAGCGCCGCCTCGGGCGCGGCGGCGGCCAGGAGTCGGGGGATGAGGTCACCGACGGCCCACACCGCGGCGACGGCCACGAGCAGGCGAGCCGCGGCCCAGGGGGCGCTCCACTGCCACCAGGCGATCGCGGTCGCGCCCGCCGCGCCGGCGAGGCCGAGAAGTGCCAGGCGCGTGACGTGGAGCGCGCGCGGCAACGGGAGCCCCGACGCCGCGGGAGCGAACTGGTCGGCGAGGAACCGCGGAAGGTCGCTCTCGGCCTCGGAGGCGAGCGCGAGCCATCCGGCCCACACCGTGAACACGGCCGTGAGGACCGCGGTGAGCAGGAGCTGGAACGTGAGGATCATCCGAGCCGCCCGACCAGGCGCTCCTGGCGCCGCCACATCGGCGAGCGGAGCCGTGCCTCGCCGGCGGGATGATCGTGCCCGAGAACGTGGAGCGTCCCGTGGATCACGAGGCGGATGAGCTCCTCCCGCAGCGAGCAGCCTGCGTCGCGTGCCTGGCGGGCGGCCACGGCGCGGCAGACGTACACGTCGCCCACGAGGGCGCCGTCGGGGGTGTGGAGCGCAAAGGCGATGACGTCGGTGGGACGGTCGTGCCTGAGATGCCGCCGATTGAGCGCGCGCATCCGCCCGGGACCGAGGAACGTGACCGACACCTGCGCGATGCGCGGCCGGGGCCGCTCGGCCGCCGCGGTGGCCCGCACCGCGCGCCGGATCACCGCCAGCGGGAGGGCGGCCCGGCCGCCGACCGCGATGTCAGGCCCCACGGGTCCTGGGGATCCCGCCGGCGACCTCACCCGACGACGCGGGATAGCTCACCCGCTCGTGGTACATCCCGCCCAGCACCCGGGCGAACTCCGCCTGCACCCGGTCGAGGTCGCGGAGCGTGAGCGGCGCATCGTCGAGCTGGTGGGTGGCCACCCGCGATGCGACCACGCGCGCGATGGCCTGCCTCACCGCCTCCGGCGTCGGATGATCGAGGGCCCGAACCGCCGCCTCGGAGGAATCGGCGAGCATCGCGATGGCGGTCTCCGCCGTGGCCGGACGCGGGCCGGGGTAGGTGAACGCCCGGTCGTCGAGCGGCGCCACCCCGCCCTGCCGCGCTCGTTCGAGGAAGAACTCGACCCGGCCGGTGCCGTGGTGTTCGGCGATGAACGCCCGGAGCACACCGGGGAGGTGATGCTCGCGGGCGAGCGCCAGTCCCGCCTCCA
>DATIEF010000198.1:0-16351 GCA_035455865.1 Gemmatimonadales bacterium
CTACCACGGCGCCTACCTCGTCGAGTCGGCCGCACAGGTGCTGGCGTCGGAGGGACCGACGTTCGCGGACCTTCCGGCCGCGGCGGGCGTGGCGCGCTGCCGGGCGCTGGCACTCCAGCTGATGCGGAAGGAGCAGGACGAGGACCTGCGGACCTTCGGGGTGCACTTCAAGGTGCTCACGTCGGAGCAGGCGCTCTATGACGGCGCCAAGGTCGAGGCCGCGCTCGCGCTGCTCCACGCGCGGGGGCTGACGTTCGAGCAGGACGGCGCCCTCTGGCTCCGCACCACCGACTTCGGCGACGACAAGGACCGCGTGCTCCGGAAGTCGGACGGCTCGCTGACCTACCTGGTGCCGGACATCGCCTACCACATCGACAAGCACGAGCGGGGCTTCGACCTGGCCATCGACGTCTGGGGCGCCGACCACCACGGGTATATCCCGCGGATGCGGGCGGTGCTGAAGGCCCTCGGCTATCCCGACGGCTTCTTCGACGTGGCGCTGGTGCAGCTGGTCAAGGTGGTGCGGGGCGGGGAAGAGGTGAAGATGTCGAAGCGGTCGGGGGAGTTCGTCACGCTGCGCGACCTCTTCGAGGAGGTCGGCGTGGACGCGGCGCGCTACTTCTTCCTGATGCGCCGGGGGGACAGCCACCTCATCTTCGACATCGACCTCGCCAAGAGCCAGACCGACGAGAACCCGGTCTTCTACGTGCAGATGGCCCACGCCAGAATGAGCGGCATCTTCCGGGTGGCAGGTCGCGAGCCGGCCTCGGTCGACCCGGCGTCCGTCGACGTGGCCGCGCTGGCGGCGCCGCAGGACCAGGACCTGCTCAAGACGCTCACGGTCTTTCCCGACGTGGTGGCCGCCGCCGCGCGCGCGCGCGAGCCGCACCGGATCACGGCGTACCTCGAGGACCTCGCGCGGCTGGCCCACAACTGGTACCATCACTGCCGCGTCCTGGGCGAGCCGCCCGCCGTCGAGGCCGCGCGCCTGGCGCTCGCCCGCGCGGCCCGCACGGTGCTCGCCAACGGGCTCACCCTGCTCGGACTCACCGCTCCCGACCGGATGTGAACGTGACCCTGCTCGTCGTCGGCTCCGTCGCGCTGGACTCGATCTACACGCCCTTCGGCGAGACCGCCGACGCCCTGGGCGGGTCGGCGGTGTTCTTCTCGGTGGCGGCCTCGCTCCTCACGACGGTCAAGGTGGTGGGCGTCATCGGCTCCGATTATCCGGTGGCCGAGCTCGACCGCCTGGCGCAGCGGGGCATCGACTGGAGCGGGGTCGAGCGGGCCGAGGGCGAGAGCTTCCGGTGGAAGGGGAAGTACTCCTACGACCTCCAGAGCCGGGAGACCCTCGAGACCCGGCTCGGCGTGTTCGCCCATTTCCAGCCCAAGCTGCCGCCGGCGTTCCGGCGCGCGGAGTACCTCTTCCTCGGCAACATCGACCCCGAGCTGCAGCTGGGCGTGCTCTCCCAGATCGAGCGCCCCAAGCTCGTGGCCTGCGACACGATGAACTACTGGATCCAGAGCAAGAAGGACGTGCTCCTCCAGCTGCTGAAGCAGGTGGACATCCTGATGGTCAACGACAGCGAGGCGCGCGAGCTCTCGGGCGACTGGAACATCCACCGCGCCGGCCGCTGGATCCTGGCCCACGGGCCCAGGCGCGTGGTCATCAAGCAGGGCGAGTACGGCGCGCTGCTGATGGAGCCGAGCGGCACCTTTGCCATCCCCGGCTATCCGCTTGAGGAGGTGTTCGACCCGACCGGCGCCGGCGACGCCTTCGCCGGCGGCTTCATGGGCTACCTGGCCCGGAGCGGCGATGGCACCGACGCCGCGCTCCGCCGCGCGATGGTGTACGGCTCGGTGATGGGGTCGTTCGCGGTCCAGCAGTTCGGCACCCGCGGCTTCGACGACGTGGACGATGGTGATGTCGAGACCCGGGTGGACGGCTTCCGCCAGCTCACCGCGGTGCAGTTCCCGGGGCGGCCGGCGTGACCGGGCGCCAGTACGCTGCGGCCGGGGTCGACCTCGACACCGCCGAGGACGCGAAGGCGCGGATCGGCCGCCTCGTAGCCGGCACCCGGACGTCGCTCTCGCTCGGCGAGGTGGGCGCCTTCGGCGGGATGGTGCGGGTGCCGGCGGGGTACCGCTCACCGGTGCTGGTGATGAGCACCGACGGCGTGGGGACCAAGGTCCTCGTGGCGCTCGAGGCCGGCCGGCTCGACACCGTGGGCGAGGACCTCGTCAACCACTCCGTCAACGACATCCTGGTGCACGGCGCCCGGCCGATCGCCTTCCAGGACTACGTGGCCGGTTCGGCCCTCACCGCCGAGCTCATCGCGTCGGTGGTCGAGGGCGTCGCGCGCGGGTGCCGGAACCACCAGATGGCGCTCACCGGCGGCGAGACCGCGATGATGCCCGGGCTCTACCAGCCCGGCCACTTCGACCTGGCCGGCACCATCCTCGGCGTGGTCGAGGAGGACGAGGCCATCCACGGGCACCGCATCGTGCCCGGCGACACGCTCCTGGCCTATGCGTCGTCAGGACTACACACCAACGGCTACACCCTGGCGCGCCGGATCCTCTTCGACGGGATGAAGCTCCAACTCTCGTCCCCGCTGGGAGATACCGGCCGGCCGGTCGTGGATCACCTCCTGGCGGTGCACCTGAGTTACGTCGCCGCGGTGATGCCGGTCATCTCCCGCGTTCACGGCATCGCACATATCACCGGCGGCGGCATCCCCGGCAACCTGGTCCGCGTCTTGCCTCCCGGATGCGAGGCCGTGGTCGATGCCCGCAGCTGGACGCTCCCGCCGCTCTTCCAGGTCCTGCAGCGGGCGGGGAAGGTGTCCACCGAGGAGATGCGCGACGTGTTCAACCTCGGTGTCGGGCTCATCACGGTGCTGGATCCCGGCGACGTCTCCGCGGCCCAGGCCGCGGCGCGTGCCGCCGGGATCGACACGTGGATCCTCGGCGAGGTCCGCCGGGGCGACCGCACCGTGCGGTTCTCCGCGTGACCCCTGAACGGAGGTAGAACGATGCGCAGGCAACTCGTGGTCGCGGGACTGGCGCTCCTGTTCGCGGCGCCGGCCCTCCGGGCGCAGAATGCGGAATGCGCCCCGTACAGCGCCAGCACCACGGCGACCAACCTCTGCAACGCCGGCGTCGATGCCACCCGCTATTTCCACCCGCTCCTGGGCCTCGTCACGAGCGGCGGCGATCCCGTCCTCGGCACCGCCAAGACGCTGGGCGGCTTTCCACACTTCTCGATCGGGCTCCGCGCCAACGCCACGAGCCTGACCCTCCCCGACCTGAGCTATACCGGCTCCAGCGACACGGTGGCCAAGGCGGACAAGATCCCCCTGCCGGCGCCGGTCGTGGAAGGCGCGCTCGGCATCTACAAGGGCCTCCCCGCCGGCCTCCTCTCGGTGGACCTGCTGGCCAGCGCCACGCTGCTGCCGGTGGGCGCGGTCAAGGACCTGCACGTCGACCCGAGCGCCACCAAGATCGGCGACGTCGTGCTCGGGATGGGGTATGGCGTGCGGGTCGGCATCCTCAACGGAAGCTTCCCGATCCCGTCGGTGTCGGCGTCGGTGATGCGCCGGAGCATCCCCCGGATCCAGTACGGCGATCCCGCCAATGATGCGAGCCAGAATTTCGGGTACTCGCTCGACCTCCACGCCACCAGCTGGCGCATCGCTGCAAGCACCAAGCTCGTCTTCCTCGACCTGACCGCCGGCGCCGGGTACACCAGCTACACCGGCAACGCGCAGATCCTCTTCCGCGATCCCATCGTGACCACCCAGATCGACTCGGTCAACGTGAAGCTCGACCAGGGGCGCGGGATGGTCTTCGCCGATGCGGGCGTCGACCTCTTCGTGATGAAGCTGGTCGGCGAGGTCGGGTGGGAGAGCGCCGGCAACCTGACCCCGTCCACCACCTTCCAGGACGTCGACCCGAAGGCGGGGCACCTGTTCGGCGGGCTCGGACTGCGCATCTCCTTCTAGCGTGACCGAAGCCGAAGCGATGGACCGCGCCCTCAGTCTCGCCTGGCGAGGCTGGGGGCGCGTGCATCCGAACCCCCTGGTCGGCGCCGTCGTGCTGAGGGACGGCAAGGTGGTGGGCGAGGGATGGCACGCCGAGTTCGGGGGCCCGCACGCCGAGGTGGCGGCGCTCGCCGAGGCCGGCGCGGCTGCGGCGGGTGCCACCCTCGTGGTGACGCTGGAGCCCTGCGCGCACCACGGCAAGCAGCCGCCCTGCACCGACGCGATCCAGCGCGCCGGCATCCGACGGGTGGTGGCCGCGCTGGCCGACCCCAATCAGGTGGCGGCCGGTGGCGCCGCCGTGCTCCGGTCCCGGAACGTCGAGGTCGAGGTCGGCCTGCGGGGCCAGGAGGCGTGTCGCCAGAACGCGGCGTTCCGCTGGCTGTGCTCGCGCTCGCCGCGTCCCTGGGTGGCGCTCAAGCTGGCCACCTCGCTGGACGGTGCCATCGCCGACGCCTCCGGCAGGTCCCGTTGGGTGTCGGGGCCGGAGGCGAGGGAGTACGTGCACTGGCTCCGCGCCGGGTTCGATGCGCTTGCCGTCGGCGGCGCCACCGCCCGGGCCGACGATCCGGCGCTCACGGTGCGTGGCCCGGTCATCCCCCGCGTCGCGCCGCGAAGGGTGGTGCTCGATCGCGGGAGCGGACTGCCGGCGGAGCTCGCACTGGTGCGGACCGCGCGCGAACAGCGGACCATCCTCGTCACCTCTCCCGCGGCCGCCGCTGCGCCCGGCGCCCGTGCGCTCGAGCGCCTCGGCGTGTCCGTGGTCGGGAGCGGGTCGCTGGACGAGGGGCTCCGGCGGCTCCGGGAACAGGAGGATGTTCACTCGGTATTGGTGGAGGGTGGGGGCCGGCTCGCTGGCGCCCTCCTGGAGGCGGGGCTGGTCGATCGCCTGTACTGGATCCAGGCCCCGGTCTGGCTCGGGCAGGGCGCCGTCCCGGCGTTCGCCGGCGTTCCGGCCCGCCCGTTGGATGGCGCGCCACGGTGGTCGGTGAGCGAGCGGCGGGCCCTCGGCGAGGATACCTTACTGGTAGTGGATAGGGAGCCGTGTTCACCGGGCTTGTGACCGCCATCGGGCGGGTGACGAAGGCGGAGCGGGGAGCCGAGGGGCTCACGCTCCGGATCGGGGCTCCGTACCGGGGGGTCCGCCGGGGCGAGAGCATCGCCGTCGACGGGGCGTGCCTCACGGTCGAGCGGCTGGGGCGCGGGTGGTTCGAGGCGCACGTCATCGCGACGAGCCTCGAGCGGACGGCCTTCGGCGGCTGGGCGCGTGGGCGGCGGGTCAACCTCGAACGGGCGGTGCGGGCCGGCGATCGTCTGGGCGGACACATCGTCCAGGGGCACGTCGACGGGGTGGGGCGGGTGCTCGCCGTATCCGAGCGCGATGACGCGCGGCTCATTGACATCGCGGTGCCGGCGGAGGTCGCGGCGGTGTCGATCCCCCTCGGGTCGATCACGGTGGACGGCGTGAGCCTGACGGTGAATGCGGTGCCGCGGCCGGGGACGGTCCAGGTGTCGCTGATCCCGGAGACGCTCCGGAAGACCACCCTGGGCGAGCGGGTGGCGGGTGATCCCGTCCACCTCGAGGGTGACCTCATCGGGAAGCACGTGGCGGCGGCGTTGCGGGGTCGTGGGTCGTGAGTCGTGGGTCGTGGGGAAGGCATCCGAGGTCCAGAGTCCCGAGTCCGAGGTCGTGAGCACCGACAGCATGGCATACGGCACCATCGAGCAGGCGATCGCCGATCTTCGGAACGGCAAGATCATCATCGTGGCGGACGACAACGACCGCGAGAACGAGGGCGACCTCGTCTGCGCGGCCGAACTCGTCACCCCCGAGACGGTCAACTTCATGGCCACCCACGGGCGCGGGCTCATCTGCCTCGCGCTCACGGCGGAGCGTTGCGACCTGCTGGGGCTCCCCCAGATGACGGTCAAGAACACCGAGGAGCTGGCCACGGCGTTCACGGTGAGCGTCGACGCCGAGCGCCGCTTCGGCGTCACCACCGGCATCTCGGCCGCCGACCGCGCGGCCACCATCCACGTCGCCATCAACCCGGCCACCACGCCGGAGGACCTCCGGCGCCCGGGGCACGTCTTCCCGCTGCGCGCGCGCGCCGGTGGGGTGCTCCAGCGGGTGGGGCACACCGAGGCGAGCGTGGACCTGGCCCGCCTGGCCGGGCTCCATCCGGCGGGCGTCATCTGCGAGATCCTGAACGCCGACGGCACGATGGCCCGCCGGGGCGAGCTGGCACGCTTCGCCGCCGAGCACCAGCTCACGTTCATCACCATCGCCGACCTGGTGGCGTACCGGCTCAGCACCGAGCGCCTGGTGCACCGCGAGGCCGAGGCGCGGCTCCCCACCGAGTTCGGCGAGTTCCGGATCATCGGCTACCGCAACGACGTCGACGACCACGAGCACGTGGCCCTGGTCCACGGCGAAGTGGCCGGGGCGGCGGACGTTCTGGTGCGGATGCACTCCAAGTGCCTCACCGGCGACGTGTTCCATTCCGCGCGCTGCGACTGCGGGCCCCAGCTCCATGCGGCGATGGAGCACATCGTGCGCGCCGGGCGCGGCGTCATCGTGTACCTGGACCAGGAGGGGCGGGGCATCGGGCTCCTCAACAAGCTCAAGGCCTACGCCCTCCAGGACCAGGGTGCGGACACGGTGCAGGCCAACCAGCGCCTGGGCTTCCCGCCGGACCTCCGCAACTACGGCATCGGCGCCCAGATCCTGCGCGACCTCGGGCTCTCCTCCATCCGCATCATGACCAACAATCCCCGCAAGCTGGTCGGGATCGAGGGCTATGGGCTCGAGATCACCGAGCGCGTGCCGCTCCAGTCCGACCCGACCACCGAGAACAGCGCCTACCTCGCCGTCAAGCGCGACAAGCTCGGCCACCTCCTCCCGCAGTGATCCCGTGACCGAGATCGAAGGACGGCTCCGCGCGACGGGCCGCATCGTGCTGGTCGTCAGCCGCTACAACGAGGTGGTGACCGCCAAGCTCCTCGAGGGCGCGCGCGCGTGCTGCGCGGCCGCGGGCCTGGCCCCGGCGGACGTCGACGTCGTCTGGGTGCCCGGCGCCTTCGAGCTCGGCGTCGCCGCGATGGTGGCGGCGCGCTCGGGGCGCTACGGCTGCGTCGTGGCGCTCGGTGCCGTGATCCGCGGCGAGACGCCCCATTTCGACTTCGTGGCCGGCGAGGCCAGCCGCTCGCTCGCGGCGGCCGCGCTCGAGACCGGGCGCCCCGTGGGCTTCGGGCTCCTCACCACTGACGACCTCGCCCAGGCGCTCGCGCGCGCCGGCGGCGCCGCGGGGAACAAGGGCTACGAGGCGACGGAGGCGGCCATCCGCGCCGCCGACGCCCTCCGGCAGCTGGGGCACGGGTCGTGAGGCGGCCGGAGAGCAAGCACCGCGCCCGCGCCCTGCAGCTGCTCTACGCCTGGGAGGTGGGCGGGGGCGGCGGTGCGGCCGAGGTGGGGTCCGGGATGGTCCGTCTCGCCGAGCACCCCGCCGAGATGGCCGACCAGCTCGCCGCGGCCGAGGCGATGGCCGGCGCCGTGATGGCCGACCTTGCCGCACTCGACCGGGAGGCCTCGGCGGCGGCGGAGAACTGGCGCTGGGAGCGGATCGGCGTGATCGAGCGCAACATCCTCCGGCTCGGCGTCCTGGAGCTCCGCGATCCCGCCGTGCCGCCCAAGGTGGCCATCGACGAGGCGCTCCACCTGGCCCACCTCTTCGGCGGCGCGAAGTCGGCCGCGTTCGTCAACGGCGTCCTCGACCGCGTGGCGCGCACCCTCGGCCGCCTGTGAACATCCTGCTCGTCAACTGGAACGACCCCGAGAACCCGCACGCCGGCGGGGCCGAGGTCCACCTCTTCGAGATCTTCTCCCGGCTGGTCCGCCGGGGCCACCGGGTGCGCCTGGTCTGCTCGGGCTGGCCCGGTGCCGCGCCGCGCGCCACGATCGACGGGATCGACGTGCTGCGGACCGGCGGCCGGCACACCTTCGCCCTGCGCGGCCGGGGCGCGGTGCGGCGGGCGCTCGCCGCCGAGCCGGTGGACGTGCTGGTCGAGGACATCAACAAGGTGCCGCTCTACACCGCCGGCCTGACGAGCGCCGCGCACTGCGCGCTGGTGCCGCACCTCTTCGGCGCCACCGCATTCCATGAGACCGACCCGGCGTCCGCCGCCATCGTGTGGCTCTCCGAGCGGCCGATCCCCCTGGCGTATCGCCGCTCCGGCTGGCACGCCATCAGTGAGAGCACCCGCGACGACCTCGTGGCCCGCGGAGTCCCCCGGGAGCGGATCGAGGTCATCCATCCCGGCGTCGATGCCGGGCGATTCCGGCCCGATCCGGCGGTGGGTCGCACCCCGACCCCCGCGTTCCTCTTCCTGGGCCGGCTCAAGCGATATAAAGGAGTGGAGACGGCCATCCGGGCGCTCGCCCTGGCGCGGGCGCGCCGTTCCGACCTCCGCCTGGACGTGGTAGGTTCAGGGGACGACCGCGCCCGGCTCGAGTCGCTGGCGGCGGCCTTGGGCCTCGGGGACGCCGTCCGGTTCCACGGGCGGGTCGCCGAGGCGGAGAAGCTCCGGTTCCTGCGGAGTGCGTGGGCCAACGTGTTCCCCTCGCCCAAGGAAGGGTGGGGGATCACCAACGTGGAAGCGGCCGCCTGCGGCACCCCGTCCCTGGCGTCCGACGCACCCGGACTGCGCGATTCGGTCCGGCACGGGGAGACCGGGTTCCTGGTCCCGCACGGCGACGCCCCCGCGCTCGCGGAGCGGTACCTGGCCTTCGCCGACGATCCCGCGCTTGTCGAGCGCCTCGGTCGGCAGGCGCGGGCCTTCGCGGAGACGCTCACCTGGGAGAGCGCCGCCCTGCGGACCGAGGCCCACCTCAGTTCCCTCATCGCCGCGGCCCGCCGCGGCTGACCTCCGGGAGGGGCCATGCACACCACGATCACCGCCCGTCACTGCCAGATCACCGATGCCTTGCGGGAGCGCGCGCAGGAGGTCTGTGACCGCCTCGCCAGGCACGCCAGCCGGCCGGTCGACGGAAGCGTGATCTTCGACGTGGAACGCCTCGAACAGACGGTCGAGCTCAAGATCCACGTGTCCCAGGGCGACGTCTACGTGGCCACCGGCGCCGGCCCCGACCATCGCACCGCGCTCGACCGCGCGGAAGAGCGGCTGCGGCGCCAGCTCGAGCGCCATCACGTCCAGCCGTCCCGCTCCCGGACCGCGGGGACCGCCGAAGCGTGACCCTCCGCATCAAGGACCTCCTCTCCCGCAAGGGCGACCCGCTCCAGCTCGAGTCCCTCACCGGGGAGAACGGGCTGGAGCGCTTCGTGCCCGATGAGGAGGTCGGGAGCCCCGGCCTCGTGCTGGCCGGCTACACCGAGCGCTTCCAGCCGCGCCGCCTCCACGTCCTCGGCGAGACCGAGGTCAGCTATCTCCAGTCGCTCGGGCCGGAGCAGCGCAAGAAGGTCATCCTCGCCTTCTTCGGGTTCGAGCCGCCGTGCGTGTTCATCACCAAGGGCCAGGAGGTCCCGCCCGAGCTGCTTGAGGCGGCCCGCGCCACCGGCACCCCGGTGCTCCGCACCCGGCTCAAGACCGGCGAGTTCTACCGCCGCATCAAGCCCGTCCTCGAGGCGGCGTTCGCCCAGCGGACGAGCCTCCACGGGTCGCTCGCCGACGTGTACGGCGTGGGGCTCCTCTTCACCGGCCGCTCGGGCATCGGCAAGAGCGAATGCGTGCTCGACCTGGTCGAGCGCGGCCACCGGCTCGTGGCCGACGACGTGGTGCTGGTGACCCGGCGGGGGCACGACGTGCTCATCGGCCAGGGCCACGAGCTGGCCGGCCACCATATGGAGATCCGCGGCGTCGGACTGGTCGACATCCCGGCGCTCTTCGGCATCCGCGCGGTCCGGATGCAGAAGCGGATCGAGGTGGTGGTGCACCTGGAGGACTGGGAAAAGGCGCAGGCCGCCGACCGGACCGGGCTCCAGCGCGAGGAGACGATGATCCTCGACGTCCCGGTGCCCAAGGTCATCGTGCCCCTCAACCCCGGGAAGAACATCACGGTCATCGCCGAGGTCGTGGCGATGATGCACCTGCTCAGGTTCTCCGGCATCGACGTGGCGGCCAAGTTCAACGAGCGCCTGATCCGCAAGATGAAGGAAGCGCAGGGCGTCCGGGAATACCTGCAGGACGACTATGAGTGAGCCGCTCCGCGGGATCGTCGCCGCGCACGGCGCGCTGGCCGATGCGCTGGTCAAGGCGGCGGAGTCGATCAGCGGCGTGCCGGGCGCGCTGCAGCCGGTCTCCAACGTCGACTGCGACCGCGGCCGCCTCGAGGCCCGCCTGGCCGAGGCGATCGGGCCCGGCCCGGCGGTGATCTTCGTCGACCTGCCGAGCGGGTCGTGCCACTTCGCGGCGCTGCACCGGTACCACGAGGATCCGCGGGTCCGGGTCATCACCGGCGTCAACCTGGCGATGCTCGTGGACTTCGTCTTCCATCGAGAGCTCCCCCTGGACGACGCGGCGGCCAAGGCGATGGCGGCGGGGACCCGGGCCATCAAGGTGCCCTGATGCCGATCGTCCTCTTCCGGGTGGACGACCGGCTGGTCCACGGCCAGGTGGTCATCGGGTGGGGCCGTCCCCTCGGCGCCGACTTCGTCGTGGTGGTGGACGACGCGCTGGCGGCGAGCGCCTGGGAGCAGGACCTCTACCGGATGGGCGTGCCGGAGGGCCTCGACCTGGCGTTCTGCACCGTGGCGGACGCGGTGCGCCGCGCGCCCGAGTGGGCGGCGCGCCCCGGCGCCGGGATCCTCCTCACCGGGAGCATCTCGGCGATGCGCGCCCTCCGCGACGCCGGCTGGGCCATCCCCCGCGTCAACCTGGGTGGCATCCACGCCGGCCCCGGTCGGAGCGAGCGGCTGCCCTACCTCTTCCTCAGTCATGCCGACCTGGCCGACCTCCGTGCCCTCGCGGCGAGCGGCGTCGCGGTGACGGCGCAGGACGTCCCCACCGCGGAACCGGTGGCGCTCGGGAGTCTCCAGTGAATGCGGCGGAGCTCGCGGGACTCCTTGCCGTCGGCACCGCCGCGGGGCTCGACCTCGCCTCGGGGCCGCAGGTGCTGCTGGCGCGCCCCCTCGTGGCCGGGACGCTCGCGGGGCTCTGCCTCGGGGACCCCGCCGTCGGCCTCCTGGTGGGGAGCGCGCTCGAACTCTTTGCGCTCGAGGTCCTCCCGGTCGGCGCATCGCGCTATCCCGATCACGGTCCCGGTGCCGTGGGCGCGGTGATCGCGGTGTCGCTGGCGGGCATCGACGAATTGTGGCGCGGCGTGGCGCTCGGGCTCGTGCTGGCGCTGGTCGGCAGCTGGAGCCTCCGCCGGCTCCGGCGCGCCAATGCCCGCTCGGTCGCGGGCGCGTCGGCGGCGCTGCACGCGCTGGTGCCGGGGATCATCGGCCGGCTCCACTGGCAGGCGTTCCGGCGCGATGCGCTGCGGTCGACCGGGTTGGCCGTCCTCGCGCTCCTGGCCGGCTGGTGCGCGGGACGCGCACCTGCGCTCCCCGGCGGATGGTCCCCCTGGCTCAACGCCACCGCGATGGGCGCCGGAGCGGCGGCCGCCTTGAACGGTGCCCTCCGGAATGCTGGTCGCGGTCCCCGGGTGGCGGCGCTCGGCACCGGGCTCCTGGCGGGCGCCCTCTGGCTGGTGCTGGCGTGAGGCCGGAACTGCGCGCCTACGGCCGCCTGCTCACGGTCCAGGCGAGCTGGAACTACGAGCGGATGGCCGGCATCGGGCTCGGGTACGCCACGGAGCCGCTCCTGGCCGACCTGGCGCTGAGCGATCCCGCGCGCGCCGGCGACGCGACCCTCCGGGCGACCGGCTTCTTCAATTCCCATCCGTACCTGGCCGGCGTGGCCGCGGGGGCGGAGGCGCGGGCGGAGTATGACGGCGTCGACGGCGGCCAGGTCGAGCGCTTGCGCGCCGCGCTCAGCACCCCGCTCGGGGCGCTCGGCGACCAGCTCTTCTGGGCCGGCGTCTGGCCGGCGGTCCTCGGCGCGGCGCTCATCGCCGTGGCGCTCGGCGCCGGCTGGGTGGTGCCGGTCGGCGCCGTGGCGGCGATGCTCGTGGTGCGGCTCCGGGTGACCCGATGGGCGCTCCGCACCGGGCTCCGGTCGGGGATGCAGGTGGGTGCCGCGCTGCAGCACACCCGGCTGCGGTCGCTGATCCCGGGGTTCGGCCTGGCGGCGGCCTTTGCGGTCGGCGCCGCGGTGCCGCTGGTGATGCGCGAGGCCGCGGGCGTGCGGGGCTGGCCGGTGGCGCTGGCGGCGGCGGTGGCGGTGGCGGGTGTGGCCGTCGGGCAGCGCCGGCTGGTGCGGCTCACCGGCGTCGGATTCGGGCTCGCGGCGTTCGTGGTCGTCGTCCTCGTGCGCCTGGCGGTCGGATGATCACGCGCGAGGCGCCGATCGTGAACCCGCTCGGGCTCCATGCCCGGCCGGCGGCCCAGTTCGTCAAGCTCGCGAGCACCTTCGGGTGCGAGATCGAGGTCCACAAGGACGGGCTCAGCGTCAACGGCAAGAGCATCATGGGGGTCATGATGCTGGCGGCCGAGTGCGGCAGCACGATCACCATCACGGCCAACGGCACAGACGAGGCGGCGGCGGTCGAGGCGCTCCTCGCGCTCGTGGCCCGCGGGTTCGGTGAAGCATGAGCGCCCAGCGGATGATCAAGGGGATCGGGGTCTCGCCCGGGGTGGCCTATGCACCCGCGGTGGTGGTGCGCTGGGACCTGCCCGACGTTCCCGATCGCGAGGTCGGCGCCGCCGAGGTCGAGGCGGAGGTGGCCCGGCTCCGCGCCGCGGTGCAGGAGACCGTGGCGGCACTCGAGCAGCTGCAGGAGCGGGTCAAGGAGCGCGCCGGGGTCGAGGAGAGCCGGATCTTCGAGGCGCAGGTGATGCTGGCGCAGGACCCGGACTTCCTCCGCTCGGTGGAGCACCTCATCCGGAAGAACCGCCTGAGCGCGGAGACCGCCTTCGAGTACAAGGCGCTCGAGATCCGGAACCTCTGGGCCAATTCGAGCAGCACCCGCCTCCGCGACCGCCTGGCCGACCTGGGCGCCATCCAGATCCGCATGCTCGGGATCCTGACCGGGAAGCCCGCGGTGGCGGTGTGGAGCGGGCCCTCGGACGGCGCGGAGCAGGTCATCGTCATCACCCACGAACTCTCGCCGGGGCTCACCGTCCAGCTCGACCGCGACCACGTGGTGGGGTTGATCAGCGAGGAGGGGACCCGCACCTCCCACGCGGCCATCCTGGCCCACTCGCTCGGGATCCCGGCGGTGATGGGCGCCTCCGGCGCCATCGATCGGATCAAGCCCGGCACGATGGTCCTTCTCGATGGCCAGGCGGGCACGCTCCACCTCGATCCCGGGCCGATCGAGCTCGAGGACGCCCGGGTGCGGCTGAGCCGCCGGCAGAAGACCGAGCTCGAGCTCGAGGCGGCCATCTCCCAGCCGGCCGAGAGTCCCGATGGCCGGCGCTATGTGCTGCTCGGCAACGTGGACCTGCCCGAGGAGATCCAGCCCGCCCTCCGGCACGGCGCCAGCGGGGTGGGGCTCCTGCGGACCGAATTCCTGGTGACGGGCCGGACCCACCTCCCCACCGAGGAGGAGCAGTACGCGTACTTCCGCCGGGTCACCGAGGCGTTCGCCGGGCGGCCGGTCGTGATCCGCTCCTTCGACCTGGGCGGCGACAAGTTCCCCGCTGCGTTCCACGCTCCGCACGAGCCGAACCCGTTCCTCGGCTGGCGCTCGATCCGGGTCTGCCTCGATGAGCCGGACCTCTTCCGACCGCAGCTGCGCGCGGTGCTCCGGGTGGCCGTCGACCGCGACGTGCAGCTGATGCTGCCGCTGGTAATGGAAGTGGACGAGGTGCTGGAGACCAAGCGCCTGTTGGCGGAGGAGGCGGACCGGCTGGCGGCCGCGGGCGTGCGCGCGGCGCGCACGGTGCCGGTGGGCGTGATGATCGAGACGCCGGCGGCGGTGGCGCTCGCCGACCAGCTGGCCCGGGTGAGCGCCTTCTTCAGCGTCGGCTCCAACGACCTGACCCAGTACACCCTGGCCGTGGACCGCGGCAACGCACGCCTGGCCGAGCGCTTCGCGCCGCACCATCCGGCGGTGGTGCGCCAGCTCGCGCGCGTGGTGCAGGCGGGCGCCGATGCGGGGATCTCCGTGAGCGTCTGCGGCGAGATGGCCTCCGAGCCGCTCACCGCCGTGCTGCTCGCGGGGCTCGGCTTTACCACGCTCAGCGTGGCACCGCCGGCGCTCCCGCTGGTCAAGTGGGTGCTGCGCTCGGTGCCGTACGCGGCCGCGCGCGCGGCGGCCACCGCCGCGCTCGATGCGAGCGCGCCCCGCGAGGTGCTGGCCCTCCTCCAGCAGGCGGCCGATCCGTACCTCAGCCGCCGCTAGCGGAGCGCCCGCCGCCGCGACTAGCTTGCTCCCGTCCTCGCAGTTCCCGACACTCCAGCCAGATCGGACCATGGCCCTGCAGAAGCGCCACGTCTTCACTTCCGAGTCGGTCACCGAAGGTCATCCGGACAAGGTGGCGGACCAGATCTCCGACGCCGTCCTCGACGCCATCCTCGCCGCCGACCCCAACGGCCGTGTGGCCTGTGAGACGCTCGTCACCACCGGGATGGCGGTCGTGGCCGGGGAGATCACCACTCACGCCTACGTCCACATCCCCGACATCGTCCGGCGCACGGTCGAGGCCATCGGCTACACCGACGGCAGCCACGGCTTCGACTTCAAGACCGCGGCGGTGCTGTCGTCGATCGACCGGCAGTCCCCCGACATCGCGATGGGCGTCGATTCCGCCCGCGGCAAGGCGCAGGGCGCCGGCGACCAGGGGATGATGTTCGGCTACGCCACCGACGAGACCCGCGAGCGGATGCCGCTGCCGATCCTCCTGGCCCACCGGCTGGCCGAGCGCCTGGCGGCGGTGCGGAAGGGCGGGGGCCGGCTCCCCCACCTCCCGTGGCTCCGGCCGGACGGGAAGTCCCAGGTGTCGGTGGAGTACGAGGGCGACCGGCCGGTGGCGGTCCGCACGGTCGTGGTCTCGACCCAGCACGCCGAGGCGCACCGGGGTCGCGACCTGACGCACCGTCACATCCAGGACGCCATCGCCAAGGAGGTCATCCGTCCGGTGCTGGAGGCGCACGGCCTCGAGAGCCGGAAGGTCCGCTTCCTCGTCAACCCGACGGGCCGCTTCGTCATCGGGGGCCCGCACGGCGATGCCGGACTCACCGGCCGGAAGATCATCGTCGACACCTACGGCGGGATGGCGCGGCACGGTGGCGGCGCCTTCAGCGGCAAGGACCCCTCCAAGGTGGACCGGTCGGCCGCGTACGCGATGCGCTGGGTGGCCCGGAACATCGTCGATGCCGGCCTGGCGCGGCGCTGCGAGGTGCAGGTGGCCTATGCCATCGGCGTCGCCGAGCCGGTGTCGGTGTTCATCGACACCTTCGGGACCGGCCAGATGGACGATCGCCGGCTGGAGCGCCTGGTCCGCGATGCCTTCGACCTGACCCCGTCCGGGATCATCCGCGCGCTCAAGCTCAAGAACCCGATCTTCGGGCCCACCGCGGCCTATGGGCACTTCGGCCGCAAGCCGTTCGAGCGGGTGGTGGCGGGGAAGCGGCGGGAGTTCTTCACCTGGGAGCGGAGCGACCGGGCGGCGGCCCTCCGGGCCGCGGCGCGCTGACCATCGATGATCGAGGTCGTGGTGGCCCACCTCGGGCTTGACCGAACGACCAACGCGCCGGTGGTCATCCTGCGCGAGAAGGAGGGCGCGCGGATGGTGCCGATCTGGATCGGGCCCTCCGAGGCGAGCGCCATCGCGATGGAGCTCCAGGGCTTCAAGCCCCCCCGGCCGATGACCCACGACCTCCTGCGCCAGGTGCTGATCGGCCTGGGCGCCGACCTCCAGCGGGTCGTGGTCACCGCCGTCAAGGGGAACACGTACTTCGCGGAACTCCACCTGCGCCGGGGCGATGACCGCGTGCAGGTGGACGCCCGCCCGTCCGACGGGATCGCGCTCGCGGTCCGCACCCACGCCCCGATCTTCACCTCCGATGAACTCCTCGCCGAGGCCGACGCCGCGCCGTCGGGACCGGTCCCCGAACAGCGCCTCGACGCCGAGCAGCTCAAGCGCTACCTCGAGAACCTCGACCCTGAAGACTTTGGCAAGTTCCAGCCGTAGCGCCGCCCGGGGCCTCGGCCGGCGGGTGCTCCTGCTCGCGCCGCTCTGCCTGGC
>DATIEF010000199.1:0-5371 GCA_035455865.1 Gemmatimonadales bacterium
ACCGTGACCCCGTCACCGAGGATGACGTGCGCACCGAGGATGACCCGGGCGCCGACCCGGACATCCCGGCCGAGGACCACGTACGGCGCGAGCGACGCGCCCGGCCCCACGGCAGCCCCCGGGGCGAGGACCGCGGTCGGGTGGATGCCGGGCTCTGGCGCCACCGCGGGATAGAGTACCTCCGCCACCGCCTGGACCGCCCGGTATGGGTCCGCCACAACGATTCGGCAGGCCGGACCGCCCGCCTCAGCGGCGTACCGCTCCGGCAGCAGGACCAGGCCCGCCCGGGAGGCTCGGAACGCCGGCAAGTACCTGGGTCCCGTGAGGAACGACAAGGTCCCGGGTTCCGCGCGGTCGAGCGGGCCGATCGCGGTGACCGCGACCCCGCCCGCGCCGACGAGGCGGCCGCCGACCAGCTCGGCGACCGCCTCGGCGGTGAGCGGGGGCCGTCCTTCAGCCATTTACTTGGCGGCCTGCAGCCGGTCGATGACGGTCTGGGTCAGGTCGAGCGAACGATCCGCCGCGACCACCGCGCCACCCATGGCCGACACGTCGAAGATCATCGCGTAATTCCCCTCGGCGCGGATCCCCTCGATCACCGCCTGCACCCGGGCCTGGATCGGCTCGATCAGCTCCCGCTCCCGGCCCTGCATCCGGGTCTGGAGCTCCTGGGTCTTCTGCTCGATGTCCTGCTGCTGCTGCACCAGGCCCTGCTGCTTCTGCTGGCGGGCCGTCGGCGAGAGGAGCACCGACGAGGTCTGGAACTCGTTCGCGGCGGAGTCGAGCTGGGCCTGCATCTGGGCCACCTGCGTCTTGGCCATGTCGAACTCGCGCGTGAACGTCGACTCGGCCTGGGCGTATCCCGGGGTGGCCGCGAGGATGGCCCGGGAGTTGACGTAGCCCAGGCGCGTCGGGCCGCCGCTGGGGATGGCCGCGGCGGCTTTGTGCGCCGGCTGGGTCGGGCGCTGCTGGGCGGCCACGCGGCCGGGCACGAGGATGGTGGCGCAGATCGCCGCCGCCGAGACGAGGGAACTCACACGCATCGCTGCTCCGAAGGAACGGGTGTCGAGGATCAGAAGAAGTTGCCGAGCTTGAAATGGACCTTCCACCCGGGGGCGGGGGCGCCATTGATGTCCACGCGGTCGAAGCCGTAGCCGAGGTCGATGCCGATCGGCCCGAGCGGCGAGATGAGCGCCGCGCCCACGCCGGCGCCACGGAAGAGCCGCGTCGGGTCGTACTCCCGCGCGGTGCGGTACAGGTTGCCGGCGTCGAAGAAGGCGTCGACGTACACCATCTGGCTGAGCCGCGCGCCGGCCTCCACGGTGAACGCCGCGTACGACTTGCCGAAGGAGTTGGCGGTGGCCGCCGACCCGCCGGCGGTCGGGTCGAATCCGTTCGGGGTGATCGAGAACTCGTCGTACCCGCGGAGCGGGATGCCGAACTGGACGCCGCCCATCGAGTACAGGTCCGTCGGGAAGGCGGAGGCGTTCCCGAAGATGAAGCCGGACTTGGCGGTGAAGCCCAGGACGTACTGGATGCCGGCGCCGAGCTGGCCCTTGCTGCCGGAGCTGCCGAGGGGCGTGTACCAGCGCCCTTCGAGGTCGACCTTCTGGTAATCGCCGGTGCCGCCGAGGACGCCGCCGTCCTGTTCGACGCCGACGCTGCTGTAGGCGCCGCCGGTCGGGAACGGCAGGCCGATGCGGGTATCGCGCACCGCGCTCACGCCGAAGGACGACCGGGTGCACTGGTTGCACTGGAAGGTGGCCTGGAGGTCGGTCGAGCCGCCCTCGAAGGTGTTCCGCGAGATCGTGTAGGTGGTGAAGAGGCGGCTGTAGCGCGAGCCGAAGAGCGGGAACCCGACCTGGAGGCTGCCGCCCAGCTGGCGCCGCTGGCCGAGGTCACCCACGGTGTAGCGGAGCCGGGAGTCGAACACCGACACCGTGGCCGAGATGCGGGAATCGCGCACCGCCGGGTCGGTGTAGCTCAGGGTGAAGTCGTTGACGTTGGCCCCGAACTGCCACTGGACGCTGCCGCGCTTCCCCTGGCCGAAGAGGTTCGGCTCCTGCAGGCCGATGAAGCCGCCGACGCCGGTCCCTTGCCCCAGCGACGCACCGAAGTTGACGTTGCCGGTCCGCTTCTCCTCGACCTTGAACACGAGGTTGACGTCGGGACTGCCCTCGACCGGCTCGACCTGCGGCTCCGGGAGCGGCTGCTGGAAGAAGCCGAGGTTCGAGACGTTCTGGTACGAGCGGATGAACTTCTCCTGGCTGAACAGCTCGCCGGGGAGGAGGACGATCGCCTCGCGGATGACCCGCTCGTGGGTGACGTCGTTGCCGACGATGTCGATCCGGTTGATCGTGGCCGGCTGGCCCTCGACGATCTGCCAGCCGAGGTCCACGAAGCGCTTCCCGTCCGCGCCCGTTCGCCGCTCCATCGTGGGCAGGACGTTGGCGTAGATGTAGCCGTTGTTGGCGTAGAGCGTCTTGACGGCCTGGGTGGCCGCGTCCCACGCCCCCTGGTCGAACGCCCGGGCCGGCGGCGGCGCCGCGCCGCTGTCGTGCTGTTCGTGGAACGGATAGTAGGCCAGCAGTTCGTCGGTCGAGAACCGGCGGTTCCCGCTCAGGTCGAACCGCCCCACGTAGTACTTGTCGCCCTCCGCCACCTTGACCTGGAGGGCGGCCTTGCCCGCGGCGCTGTCGACGAGGAGCGTGTCCCCGGTGACGCGGAAGTCGATCAGCCCGTGGTCGGCGTAGTACGCCGGCAGGCGTTCCCGCAGGTCGCCATCGAGCTTGTCGTCGTCGTACTCGCCGGTCTGGAACCACCAGAAGCCCTCGGGTCGGGTGGCCATCTCCTTGACCACCTGGCGGTCGGTGAACTCGCGGTTCCCCTCGACCAGGACCTGGCTGATGGCCACCCGGCTGCCCTCGTGCACGTCGAAGACCATCCGGAGGTCGCCGTTGGGCTGCGGGAGCTCGAGTGCGCGCACCTGCGCCCCGTAGTACCCGCGCTGGCGGTAGAGCGAATCGACGGCAGCGACCGACCGGGCCACCGCCTCACGGTCGATCGGCCGGCCGGTGGGCAGCGTGATGCGGTCCTTGACGGCCCGCTCGCCGACCTTCTCGACCCCGCGGACGGCCCAGTGGCGGAGGATGGGCCGCTCCTTCACCGTGAAGAGCAGCACCAGCTTGCCGCCCGCGCCCTCGAGCTGGTCGACCTTGACGTCGTCGAACTGGCCGGTGCGGAACAGGTTGGCGATGGCCCGCTGGATGTCCCGGTAGTTGGCGGTCTGCCCGATGACGATCCCCGCGGTGCCGAGCACCTGGGCGGAGGTGAGGCGGGCGTTGCCGCGGACCAGGACGCTGTCGACCGGCGGGGGGGCTTCCTGGGCGGGTTGCTGGGCGCTGAGGGCGGACGCCAGGAGCAACGACAGCACGGCGCAGGACGCGATGCGGAGCATGCGAGATTTCATCGGCGGGGGAACGATTACCCCGGCCGCCCGATGGGGCGGCCGGGGTCTCGGGGTCAGGCCTTGGAGCCGGTCAGGGCGCGGAAGACCAGGCGATCGCCTTCGGGCGCGACATCCACCTCGATCTCATCGCCGCGGCCGAAGTCGCCGGTCAGGATCCGCTCGCTGAGCGGGTCTTCGACGTAGCGCTGGATGGCCCGCTTGAGGGGACGCGCGCCGTACTGCTGGTCGTAGCCGTGCTCGACCAGGAAGGCGCTCGCGGCCGGCGTGAGCCGGACCTCGTCGCCCAGGCGGCGCTGGACCTCGCGGAGCAGGATGCCCACGATCTGGGCGATGTGCTCCCGGTCGAGCGGGTGGAACACGATGATGTCATCGAGCCGGTTGAGGAACTCCGGGTTGAAGACCTTGGTGATCTCGTCCTTCACCTTCTGGGCCATGTCGGCGTAGGAGCTGGTGACGCTCTTCTCGTGGAACCCGAGCGCCTTCCCCTGGGTGATGTCCCGGGCGCCGACGTTCGACGTCATGATGACGACCGTGTTCTTGAAGTCGATGACGCGGCCGTAGTTGTCGGTCAGGTGCCCCTCATCCAGCACCTGCAGCAGGATGTTGAACACGTCCGGGTGCGCCTTCTCGATCTCGTCGAGGAGGATGACGGAATAGGGCTTCCGCCGCACCGCCTTGGTCAGGGCCCCGGAATCCTCATAGCCGACGTATCCCGGCGGCGCGCCGATCAGGCGCGAGACCGAGAACTTCTCCATGTACTCCGACATGTCGACGCGGATCAGCGCGTTGGCGTCGGCGAACTGGAAGCGCGCGAGCGCGCGCGCCAGCTCGGTCTTCCCCACGCCGGTCGGGCCGCTGAAGATGAATGAGCCGATCGGGTGGTTCGGGTCCTTGAGCCCGGCCCGCGAACGCCGGATGGCCCGGGAGATGGCCTTGATGGCCTCGTCCTGGCCCACCACCGACGTATGGAGTTCCTCCTCCATCCGCAGCAGCCGCTGTGCCTCCGCCTCCTGGAGCCGGGTGACGGGGATGCCGGTCCAGCGGGAGACGATGAAGGCGATCGCCTCCTCGTCGATGACCGGACGGCGGGTCTGCCGCTCGCGCTCCCAGTCCTCCTGCTGCTGGCGGATCTGCTGCTGGAGCTCCCGCTCCTGGTCGCGCAGGGCCGCGGCCTTCTCGAAATTCTGGTCGCGGACCGCGTTCTCCTTGTCGACGTTGACCTTCTCCAGCGCCGCCTTGAGGCTCGACACCTCGGCGGGCGGGACCTGCGAGGCCAGGCGCGCACGGGCGCCGGCCTCGTCGATCACGTCGATGGCCTTGTCCGGCAGGAACCGGTCGGTGATGTAGCGCTCCGACAGCTTGGCCGCCGCCTCGAGCGTCGCGTCCGGGATCGACACCCGGTGGTGGTCCTCGTACTTCTTGCGGAGCCCCTTGAGGATCTCGACCGTCTCCTCGATCGAGGGCGGCTCGACCATCACGGTCTGGAAGCGCCGCTCGAGCGCCCCGTCCTTCTCGATGTACTTGCGGTACTCGTTGAGGGTCGACGCCCCGACGCACTGGAGCTCGCCCCGCGCGAGCGCGGGCTTGAGCATGTTGGACGCGTCGATGGCGCCCTCGGCGGCGCCGGCGCCCACCAGCGTGTGCAGCTCGTCGATGAAGAGGATGACCTGCTTGTTCTGGGCGATCTCGTTCATCACCGCCTTGAGCCGTTCCTCGAACTGGCCCCGGTACTTGGTGCCCGCGATCACCGCCGCCATGTCGAGCGAGAGCACCCGGTGGTCCCGGAGCACGTCGGGGCAGAGCGCGTTGGCGATCATCAGCGCCAGCCCCTCGACGATCGCCGTCTTGCCGACGCCGGGTTCGCCGATCAGCACCGGGTTGTTCTTCTTCCGCCGGGCGAGG
>DATIEF010000200.1:0-4442 GCA_035455865.1 Gemmatimonadales bacterium
GGCCGCGTCCGGGGCGCCGAGGTGTTGACCAGGTACCGTCCGGGGCGGGCCCCATCGGGAGTCCCCGGGTAGTAGTACGCCGAGGGCGCATCGGCCTCCTCGAACCCCGGCATCGGCTCGACCACGAGGGGCAGCGTGGGCAGGCGCCCGAAGAGCTCGGAGAGGTGCGGCCGCATCCGGTCGACGGCCGCGGTGGCCGCCGCGAGCACTTCCGCCCTCGTCCCGAAGGCGTACGCCGTGTCGCTCCGCAACGCCGGGAGCAGGGAGTCGAGGTTCGAGGTCCCGAACCGCGAGCGCGCCAGCGCCAGCATCTCGCCGCGGACCCGTGCCACATCGGCGAGCCCGAGGGCGTGGATCGAGTCGGCACCGAGGTCGAGCGTCGTCTCGGCGTGGATGCGGGCCCGGTAGCAGGCGGCGCCGTCGGGGTTGGCGGAGATACCCGGCTCGAGCCGCGCCCGCGGGAGGTACACGTCGCCCAGGAACGCGAGGTAGCGCCGGAACGAGGGGATGATCACGTCGCCCACCTCGGCACGGACCTGGCCGGCCCAGCGGTCATCCCGGTCGGGCGCACCAGGCCGGGCCGCGGCGGGAAGGAGCGGGTTCGAGTCGACCGGTGCCGCCACCAGGCGCTGGAGCTGGGAAATGACCCGCTCCACGTCGACCCGCGGGGCCGAGTACCCGGCGGCGAGCCCGGCGCGGAGGTCCTGGACCTGCTGGTCGATCTCATCGCCCATCCGGCGCCAGCGTGCCAGCAGGAAGGCGCGCTCGGCGGGCGTTGCGGTCGGCTGGATCGCCGCGAGGTCGGGAAAGGACACCTGCAGCCCGCCGAGCTGGTCGACCGACCAGAGCTCGTCACGGCAGATGCGGAGGGTCCGGTCTCGGGCGAGCGACTCCTGCAGCGTCTTAAGGGTCACCCGGCCGAGGGGTGCCAGGGCCAACTCATCGATGGTGGCGGCGGCGCGCTCGAGTTCCCGGAGGCGGGCGTCGTAGGCGTCGAAGGCGGCGGGGCGGAGGTCGACGAGGCGGCCATTCCTGGGCCCCGCCAGTCCGAGCGTGGTGGCGGTCTCGGGATGCCGGTCGAGCTGCGCCTGCCAGTATGCGTCCGCCAGCGAATCGACCCGCGCCTGCTGGGCCAGGAGCGCCGCCGGGGCCGCCACCAGGGCGGCCGCGAGGAGGAACGACCGCTTCACTTCCGCGTCGGGGACGTGCGTGCCGCGGCGACCGCGCGTTGCAGCTCGTCGTAGCTGCCATCCTTGGCGGGATCGAAGCGGAGGTCGCGCCAGCTGACCCGGCCGTCGGGGCCGATCACGTACACCGAGTACCGGGCATAGCCATCGGGGCGCACGCTGCCGTACAGCCGCGCCACGTGGAGGCCCGTGTCGGCCAGCAGGGCGAAGGGCAGCGCCAGCGACTGGGCAAAGCTCAGGTGCAGGTCGACCGAATCGACCCCGACGCCGACCACCGTGGTGCTGTCGCCGAAGAGCTCCTGGAACCGATCCGCGAACGTGCTGAGCTCCTTCGAGGCGGTCGGGGTGAAGTCGCGCTGGTAGAACGCGAGGACCACGACCCGCCCGAGCTGCAGGCTGAGGTCGAAGGGGCGGTCCGAACGGCCGGCCTTCCCGGCGCCGTCGAGGACGAAGAACGGGGCGCGCGCCCCCTCCTCCGGGCCGCTCACCACGAAGGCGGCGGGGTTCTGGGCCGCGAGCAGCGTCGGCAGGACGACCAGGAGGCCAGCGACGGCGAGTCGGGAGCGGACGGCGTTCATCGGGCGCTCGGGAACGGGTGGACGGGGGGCCGGGGCGTCCGGCCGGTCAATTCGCGGTGACGCGGGCGAGCGCGGCGTCGAGGTCCTGGTCGCCGCCGCTCCCGGTGTAGGCCACGTTACCGTGCCGGTCGATGATGACCACGAACGACGTCGTCGGGGCCAGGTACGCCCGCACCCCGACGCCGTCAGAGTCGTAGAGGGTCCGGAACGGCGGGTGGTGCTGGTCGAGGTAGCGCCGGACCCGGGCGGGGGTCTGGTTGACGGTGACGTTGATGCCGTAGAACGCCACCTTCGAACCGTACTTGGCGGCCGCCGTCTCCATCCGGGGGTACAGCGCCTTGCAGAGCTCGCACCAGGTGGCCCAGAACTCGAGCAGCATGGGGCGGCGGCCGATGTCGCTCCCGAGGTCCACGGGGTGGCCGTCCAGGTCAGCGATCGTGACCTTGGGGGCCGGTGTGCCCACGGCGATCCCCTCGTCCTGCGCCACGGCGGCGCGGGGCGCGCCAGCGAGCGCCAGGAGCAGCACGGCCCCAGCGGCGATGATCCTCACATGACGCTCCCCATCTTGACGAGATAATACTCGGCCATTGCCAGCAATAGGACGCCGGAACCACGCTTGATCCACACCATCCATCGGCCGGCCCGCGGCAACGCGGCGAGCGCGCCGGCCGAGAGGCCCACGGCCACCAGCACCGCGCACATCCCCAGGGAAAAGACGAAGAGATAGACGAAACCCCGGGCCGCGCTCTGGGTGGCCGCGACGAAGGTGAGCACGGCACCGAAGGCCGGCGCGCCGCAGGGCGCGGCCACGAGGCCCGAGGTGGCGCCCATCGCGAAGGCCCCGGGCACCGACCCCGCGCCGAATCGCGCCGCCCACTGCACCAGCCGGGCCGGCGCCGCGACCGGAAAGACGTCCAGGAGCGCGAGCGCGGCGAGCAGGAGCAGGTTGGCGATCGTGAAGTACGCCCACGGATCCGAGCTCAGCGCGCCGAAGATCGAGCCGGTGAGCCCCGCCAGGAGCCCGAGGGATGAATACACCAGGGCGAGCCCGAGGACATATGCCGACGTGAGCGCTGCCACGCGGCCACGCCCCTGCCCCGGCCGGGCGGCGCCGCCCAGGACGCCCGCGGTGATCGGGATCATCGGGTAGATGCAGGGGGTGAAGCTCACCAGGACGCCCGCGCCGAAGAGCGCGGGGAGCGCGGCCAGCGGGTGGTCGCGCAGGAGGGTCGCGATCGAGTCGCCCGTCACCGGCCCGCCGTCTGCCCCGCCCCGTAGCGCTCGGCCACGTAGTCCTCGAGCAGCCGGAGGAACTCCGCGACGATCGCGTCGCCGCGGAGCGTCAGCTTGAGCTTGCCGTCCACGTACACCGGCGCCACCGGGTCCTCGAAGGTGCCGGGGAGCGAGATCCCGATGTCGGCGTGCTTCGACTCGCCGGGGCCGTTGACCACGCACCCCATCACCGCCACCCGGAGCTCCTGGACGCCGGGATACCCGAGCTTCCAGGCGGGCATCCGGTCGCGAAGGTAGCCCTGGATGTCCTGCGCCATCGACTGGAAGAACGTACTGGTGGTCCGGCCGCAGCCGGGGCAGCTCGTCACCTGGGGCACGAAGCTGCGAAGCCCGAGCGACTGGAGGATCTGCTGTCCGACCCGCACCTCCTCGGCGCGATCGCCCCCGGGCACCGGCGTCAGCGAGATGCGGATGGTGTCGCCGATCCCCTCCTGCAGCAGGATGGCGAGCCCGGCGGTGCTGGCGACGATCCCCTTGGCGCCGAGCCCCGCCTCGGTGAGTCCGAGATGGAGGGGATAGTCCGCCCGGGTGGCGAGCATCCGGTAGACGTCGACGAGGTCCTGCACGCCGGACACCTTGGCGCTCAGGATGATCCGGTCGTGCGCCATCCCGCGCCCCTCGGCGAAGGCCGCCGAGCGCACCGCGCTCTCGACCATCGCCGTCATCGTCACGTCGCGCGCATCGCGCGGCTCGGCGAGCGCCGAGTTCTCGTCCATCAGCTGGGTGAGCAGCGCCTGGTCGAGCGAGCCCCAGTTGACGCCGATGCGGACCGGCTTTCCGTGCTGCAGGGCCACGTCGATGATGGCGCCGAAGTTGTCGTCGTGGCGCTTGCCGCCGACGTTGCCGGGATTGATGCGGTACTTGGCGAGCGCCGCGGCGCAGTCGGGATACTTGGTGAGGAGGAGGTGGCCGTTGTAGTGGAAGTCGCCGATGACCGGGACGTCGAGGCCCAGCCGGTCGAGTTCCTCGACGATCCGGGGGACCGCGCGCGCCGCGTCGTCGTTGTTCACCGTGACCCGGACCAGCTCGCTCCCGGCGCGGTGGAGGGCGGCGACCTGGGCGACCGTGCCACGCACGTCCGCAGTGTCGGTGTTGGTCATCGACTGCACCACGATCGGGTGCGCCGAGCCGACGAGGACGTTGCCGATGCGGACGGTGGGCGTGGGGCGGCGCGTGGGGACGGACATGAAGGAAATGTAGCGGCGCGTGGTGAGTGGCGGGTAGCGGGTGGCGGGCGGTCGCCAACGACGGGCGGCTCGGCGCCTACCCGCCACCCGCCACGCGCCACTCACGCTCCACCGCCGCGCGGAACCGCGCGACGATCGCGGCCACCGGCTCCACGCTTCGGACGCCCTGGACGCTCCGCCCGGCCTGCCAGTACTCG
>DATIEF010000201.1:0-2643 GCA_035455865.1 Gemmatimonadales bacterium
CGTGGCGTTCCTCTTCCTGTACGGGGAGACCGGGTTCGCGGCGCACCTGTACGACGCCATCACCGGCGCGCCGATGGCGCCGTGGCGCCTCGAGGGGCCGTGGGCCATCCTGCTGGTCCAGGCGTATTCGATGTACGTCTACTTCTACCTCCTCACCCGCGCCGCGCTGGAACGGCTCGACGGCTCCGCCGCGGAGGCCGCCGCGAGCCTCGGCGCGTCCCGGTGGCGCACGCTGACGCGGGTGACGCTGCCCCTCCTCCGGCCCGCGCTCACCGGGGCGGCGCTGCTCACGTTCACCACCGCGCTCGCGAGCTTCAGCGCGCCGTACATCTTCGGCGGCGGGTTCCGGGTGCTGCCGACCCAGATCCTGGCCACCCGCCTCAACGGCGACTACGCGCTCGCGATGGTCGAGACCGTGGCGCTCACCCTGCCGGCGCTCGTGGCGCTGGCGCTGAGCGCGCGGGGCGGACTCGACGCCTCCGTCCGGGGCGGCAAGGGCGCGGCTCCCGCGCGGGCCATTCGGGGCCGCTCCGGGGTGGCGGTGTCGGTGCTGGGGTGGGGGCTCGCGCTCTTCCTTCTCCTCCCCCACGCCACGCTCGTGCTCCTGTCGTTCGTGCCGGTGGCCACCTGGACCACCCAGCCCCTGCCGCCGGTGTACTCGGTGGCCAACTACGTCGCGCTGGCGCACGACCCGACGCGGGTGCTGCCCCTCATCAATTCGCTCTGGATGGCGGTGGTCGCGACGGTGGCGAGCGTGCTCATTGCGATCGCGTCCGGTGTGCTGGTGGTCCGGCGGCGGGTGCGGGGCCGAGGGGCCATCGAGATCCTCCTGGCCGCGCCGTGGGCGGTGCCGGGGACGGTCTTTGCCCTGGCCCTGGCGACGGCCTTCAGCGTGCACGAGCCCTGGGCCGCCCGGATGGTCCTGGTGGGCACGGTCTGGATCCTGCCGCTGGCGTACCTCATCCGGGACCTGCCGGTGACGAGCCGGCCGGTGCTGACGGGGTTCCGCCAGTTCGACCCGACCCTGGGCGAAGCGGCCGCCGCGCTCGGCGCCGGTCGCTGGACCACGTGGCGTCGGGTGGCGCTCCCGCTCCTCCGTCCGGCGATCGCGGCGGGCGCCGCCCTCGCCTTCGTCACCGCGCTGGGCGACTTCGTCACTTCCATCCTCCTGTACACGTATGACACCAGGCCGATGTCCCTCGAGATCCTCTCGAGCCTGCGCGACGGCGACATCGGCGTGGCCGCGGTGTTCGGGGTCGTCCTGATGCTGGCGAGCGCCGCCGTCTTCCTGCTGGGTTCTGAAAGAGCCGCCACGTGATGCACGATCCGGTACACGACCCGAACGCGCAGTTCCGCCGGCTATCCGTCCTCATCACGGTCGGCTTCGTCGACATGCTCGGCCTGATGATGGTCCTGCCGCTGCTGCCGTTCTACGCGCTCAACATGCACGCCACCGACGTACAGGTGGGCTCGATCATCGCCGCGTTCTCGATCGCGCAGCTCATTTCGGCGCCGCTGTGGGGGAAGGTCTCCGATCGGTACGGCCGGCGGTCGGCCCTGCTGGTGGGCCTGGCGGCATCCGCGGTCGCCTTCGTGGTGTTCGGTTTTGCCACCTCGCTCTGGATGCTCTTCCTGTCACGCTTCATCCAGGGCGCCGGCGGCGGGACCACAGGCGTCGCCCAGGCGTACGTGGCGGACACGGTGCGGCCCGCCGACCGGGCCCGCGCGCTCGGCTGGCTCTCCTCCGCATCCCAGGCCGGCGTCATCCTGGGGCCGATGATCGGGCTCCTCGCGATCAAGCTCGGCACCCAGGCGCCGGGGCTCCTGGCCGCCGGCCTCTGCGCCATCAACATCTTCTTTGCCTGGCACTGGCTCCCGGAATCGAAGGCCGAGATCGCACCGGACGCGCCGCAGCGGCGGGTCTGGGCGCCGGCGTGGGACGTGTTGCGCCATCCCGGGCGGCCCGTGTCCCAACTCATCTGGATCTACGGCATGGGGATGTTCGGCTTCATGGCCATCAATTCGGTCCTCCCGCTCTATCTGGCGGACCGTTTCGCGGTGAACGAGCATACCTACGGGTACTTCCTCACGTACTTCGGCATCCTGTCGATCGTGATCCGGGTGGTGCTGCTCGGCCCGGTCGTCCGGCGGTTCGGTGAGCGCGGGACCGTCCGGCTCGGATGCATCGCCCTCATCTTCGGGTTCCTGTTGTATCCGCTCCCGCCGAGCGTGTGGCTGCTGGCGGCGCTCGTCATGCCGCTCGTCCCGCTGGGCACGGCCCTTCTCTTCCCCTCGACGACGTCGCTCATCTCGGGGTTCACCGCCCGCCAGGAGATCGGCGTCACGATGGGCGTCGCGCAGACGTTCGCCGGCGTCGCCCGGGCCATCGCGCCGTTCCTCAGCACGTTCGCGTACCAGTACATCGGGCATGCCTGGTCCTTCGTATTCGCTGCCGGCCTGATCGGGGTCGTCAGCGTCCTCGCGTTCCGCCTCCAGGTGTCGGCGCCGCCGACCCAGACGCCGGTGCCGGTCTAGCTCTGGCCGCGGGAGCCGGCCGGGGTAAGTTTGCGGGAGCCCCTCCCCTGGAGCGACAGTGACCGACGGCGATCACCTGGGCCGGCTCGAGGCCCGGGTTGAGACGCT
>DATIEF010000202.1:0-5852 GCA_035455865.1 Gemmatimonadales bacterium
TCCGCCGCCTGCTGGTCCTCGCCGCCGCGCTCGTCATCGCGCCCGCGCTCCGGGCCCAGTCCGATCACGGCAGCATCGTCGTGGTGACGGGCCAGTATCCCGGGCTCCCGATCCCGACCCTCATCCAGGGGAGCAGCAACCAGGACGTCGCGGACCTGCTCTTCCTCCGGCTCGCCCGGCTCGGCCCCACCCTCGCCACCGCCGGCGATTCCGCATTCATCCCGCAGCTCGCCCGCTCGTGGACCCGCCGCGATTCGCTGACGCTGGTCTTCGAGCTCGACCCCCGCGCCCGCTGGCAGGATGGCGCGCCGGTCACCGCGCGCGACGTCGTCTTCAGCTTTGCCCGCGCGCGCGACCCCGGTGTCAATCCCACGCTCGCCACCCTGCTCCGCCCGATCGCGTCGGTCACCGCGCTCGATGCGCGCCACGTGGCCATCGGATTCACCCACTGGTATCCGAGCCAGTTCTACGACGCGATCTACCAGGTCCAGGTCCTCCCGGCGCACCTCCTTGAGGGGATGGCGCCCGCCGCGGTGGCCGCGTCGGACTTTGCCCGCTCGCCGGTGGGCGACGGGCCCTACCGCTGGGTCCGCGGCGTGCCGGGCGAGTTCGTCGAGCTCGCCGCCGACCCGAAGTACTTCCTCGGCGCCCCGAAGCTCGACCGCGTCATTTTCCGGGCCGCCGCCGACGGCGACGCCCGGATGAACCTGCTGCTGGGCGGCGAGGGCGATGCGCTGGAGAACATCCTCCCGGTGTCGAACCAGGACCGGGTGCGCGCCGACACCGCCCTCCGCCTGGTGGCGGTGCCCTCGTTCACCCTGGGCTACTTCCTTTATAACCGGCGCGACCCGGCCGACACCTCGCGCCCGCACCCGATCCTCTCGGACCCGGGCGTCCGCCGCGCCCTCACGCTCGCGATCGACCGCAGCACGATGGCCCGCTCGGTCTTCGGCCCCGCGGCGGAGGTGCCGGTCGGACCGGCGTCGCTGTCGTCCTGGATCCGGGTGCCGGAGCCGGCCGCGCGCCAGGACACCGCTGCCGCCCGCCGTGCGCTCAACGCGGCCGGATGGACCGGGCGGGACGCGGACGGCATCGTCACGCGTGGCGGCCGGCGCCTCACCCTCGACGTCATCTTCCCGAACACGAGCCCCGCCCGGCGCCAGATCGCGCTCCAGGCGCAGGCACAGTGGAAGGCGCTGGGGATCGACGCCGAGCTCGAGCCCCTCGATTTTCCGACCTACCTCGACCGCCGCAACGCCGGCCGGTTCGACATCGACTTCACGGCGGTCAACCAGGACCCGAACCCCACCGGCCTCACCCAGTCGTGGACCTGCGCCGGCACCGGTGGCTCGAACGTCGCGCACTTCTGTGACCCCCGGGTCGATTCGCTCATCGCCGCCGCGTCCGTCTCGCTCCGCGGCCTTCCGCTCTGGCAGCAGGCGCTCCGCACCATCGACGCCGACGACGCGGCGGCGTTCGTGTTCGCTCCCGCGGCGATGATCGCCGTGCACCGCCGCTACGAGCACGTGGTGCTCCACCCGGAGTCGTTCTGGAGCGGACTCGGCGAATGGTCGGTGGCGCCGGGCCGACAGCTGCCACGGGACCGGGACGCGGGTCGGTGACGTGAGCCGCTGGCTCGCCGGGCGCGCGGCGCAGGCCGCGGTCACGTGGGCCGTGGCGCTCACCATCCTCTTCTTCCTGATGCGACTCACCCCGGGCGATCCCCTCGCCCGGCTCTCCGCCGACCGGCCCCTTCCCCCCGGCGCGGCCGACGCCCTCCGTCACCTCTACGGACTCGACCGGCCCCTGCTGGCGCAGTTCACCGCCTTCCTCCGCGGCGTCCTCCACGGCGATCTCGGCGTGTCGATCCAGTTCGGCCTTCCGGTGCGGACGCTCATCGCGGAGCGGCTCCCCGCCACGCTCCTCCTGGGCGGGGTCGTGCTCCTGGTGGACTTCACCCTCGGGCTCTGGCTCGGCGTGCACCAGGCCACGCACCGCGGCGGCCGGATCGACCGCTGGCTCGGCAACGCCGCGCTCACGGCCTATGCGGTGCCCTCGTTCTGGACCGGCCTCTGCCTCGTGTGGCTCGGCGCGCTCAAGTGGCACGCCTTCCCCGTCGCCGGGATGACCGATCCCTTCGCCGCGGGCGGCACCGCGACCTGGCCCCACCTGCTCGACATCGGCCGGCACCTCGTCCTGCCGGCGCTCACGCTGGTCATCGCCACCATTGCGGTCACGATGCGCTACCAGCGGGCCGCGCTCCTCGAGGCGCTCGACGCCGAGTGGATCCGCACCGCCCGCGCCAAGGGGCTCCCCGAATCCGCCGTCCTCCGGCGCCACGCCTGGCGCGCCGCGCTCGGCCCGGTCATCGCCCTCCTCGGGCTCTGGCTCCCGATGCTGGTGACCGGCGCCGTCTTCACCGAGGCCGTCTTCGCGTGGCCCGGGCTCGGCTCGCTCGCCGCGGACGCCGTCCTGGCCCGCGATTACCCGCTCGCAATGGGATGCGCCACGCTGGTGGCCGCGTTCGTCGTGCTCGGCAACCTCGCCGCGGATGCGCTCCAGGCGGCGCTCGATCCCCGGGTGCGCCGGTGAAGCGCCGCGCCGGCATCATCCTCCTCGGGGCCATCGTGCTCGTGGCGATCGCCGCGCCGTGGGGCCTCCCCGCCCCCGACGCGCAGCCGGATCCGCTGCGCCTGGCGCTCCTCGCCCCGGGGCTCGGCCACTGGCTCGGGACCGACCAGCTGAGCCGCGACGTGCTGGCCCGCGTGGTGGCCGGCGCCCGGGTGTCGCTCGCCATCGCGCTCCTCGCGGTCCTGGTGTCGATCACCCTCGGCGCCGGCGCCGGCCTCATCGCCGGCTACGCGGGCGGCGCCACCGACGTCGTCGTGATGCGCCTGGTGGATGGCGCGCTCGCCGTCCCCCGCCTCTTCTACCTGCTGCTCGCCGCGGCGGCGTGGGACCGGATGCCGCTCCCCGCGTTCATCCTCCTGCTCGGCCTCACCGGCTGGTTCGGCACCAGCCGCCTCGTGCGCGCCGAGGTGCTGCGACTGCGGCGGGAAACGTTCGTCCAGGCCGCCGAAGCGATGGGGGCCACCCGGTCCCGGGTTATCTTGCGGCACCTGCTCCCCAACGCCGCCGGTCCGCTGCTCGTCGCCGCGACGCTCGCCGTGGGCGACGTGATCCTGCTCGAGGCCGGCCTTTCCTTCCTTGGCCTCGGCGTCCGCCCGCCGACCGCCTCGTGGGGCGGGATGATCCTCGAAGGCAAGGACGTCCTGGCCCGGGCGCCGTGGGTGAGCCTCGCCCCCGGCATCGCGATCGTGATCACCGTGCTGGCCGTCAACCTCGTCGGCGAATCGATCCGCACCTCCCTCGATCCCCGGACCCGATGACCTCGCTGCTGTCGGTGTACGACCTCCGCCTGACCTTTCCCGGCCCCGGCGGCCCCATCCACCCGGTGGACGGCGTGTCGTTCTCCATCGCCAAGGGCGAGACGCTGGCGCTTGTGGGCGAGTCCGGCTGCGGCAAGAGCCTCACCGCGCTCTCCCTCCTCCGCCTGGTGCCCGCGCCCGGGTTCATCGCGGCGGGGAGTTCCATCGTCTTCGACGGCGCGGAGGTGCTGACCCTTGCCCCCGGCGCACTCCGCGCACTCCGCGGCCGCCGGGTGGGGATGGTCTTCCAGGACCCGCTCACCAGCCTCAATCCGGTGATGCGCATCGGCGACCAGATCGCCGAGGGGATCGTGGCCCACGGACTCGCCTCGCAGGGCGAGGCGCGAAAGCGGGCGCTCGCCCTGCTGCGGGAGGTCGGCATCGCCGACGCGGAGCGCCGGCTCGACGCCTACCCGCATCAGCTGAGCGGCGGGATGCGCCAGCGTGTGGTCCTCGCCATCGCGCTCGCCTGCGAGCCGGAGCTGATCGTCGCCGACGAGCCGACCACCGCGCTCGACGTGACCGTCCAGGCCCAGATCCTCGAGACGCTCGACCGCCTGCGCCGCGACCGCGGGATGGCGCTGCTCCTGATCACGCACGATTTCGGGATCGTGGCCGGACGGGCCGACCGGGTGGCGGTGATGTATGCCGGCCAGGTCATCGAGGAGGGCGCGACCACCGAGGTCTTTGCCCATCCGTCGCATCCGTACACGCAGGGACTGCTGGCGTCGGTGCCACGGATGACGGGGCCCATCCGTCGCATCGAGCCGATCCCCGGGAGCGTCCCGTTGCCGGGGTCGTGGCCCGCCGGCTGCCGGTTCGCGCCCCGCTGCAGCAAGGCGTTCGCGGCGTGCGGCGCCCCGGCGCCGGTGCACCCGGCCGGCCCCGGGCATTCGGTGCGCTGCTGGCTCGGCGCGGAGCCGGGACGATGACGCCGCCGCTCCTCGAGGTCAGCGGGCTCGTCAAGCACTTCCCGCAGGGGGGGCTCTTCCGCCGACGGCCACCGGTCCGTGCGGTGGACGGCGTGTCCTTCACCATCGACGCCGGGGAGACGCTGGCGCTGGTCGGAGAATCGGGCTCGGGAAAGTCCACCGTGGGGCGGACCGTGTTGCGCCTGGAGGAGCCGACCGCGGGCGCCGCGCGCTTCGACGGCACCGACATCTTCGCGCTCGATCGCACGGCGCTCCGCGCGATCCGCCGCACCGCCCAGATCGTCTTCCAGGACCCGCAGAGCTCGCTCGACCCGCGGATGACCCTCGGCCGGTCGATCGCCGAGGGGATCGAGATCCACCGGCTGGCCCGGGGCGCCGACGTGGCCAGGCGGGTGTCGGCGCTGCTCGAGGAGGTGGGCCTCGACCCGTCCTTTGCGCTCCGCTACCCGCACGAATGCTCGGGCGGCCAGCGCCAGCGCGTCGGGATCGCGCGGGCGCTCGCGGTCGAGCCCCGCTTCATCGTGCTCGACGAGCCCGTCTCGGCGCTCGACGTGTCGGTCCAGGCGCAGGTCGTCAACCTCCTGGCCGACCTGCAGCAGCGCCGCGGACTCTCCTACCTGTTCATCGCACACGACCTCGCCGTCGTGCGGCAGATCGCGCGGCGCGTCGCGGTGATGTACCTGGGGCGGCTGGTCGAGGTGGGACCGGTGGACGAGGTGCTGTCACGCCCGAAGCACCCCTACACCCAGGCGCTCCTGGCGGCGGTGCCGGAGCCCGACCCCGCGGTCCGGCCCGTCCGCCTCATCGTCCCGGGCGAGCCGCCGAGCCCCTCGGCGCCACCTCCCGGGTGCCCGTTCCATCCCCGCTGCCAGCACCCCGGCGTCGATGCCCGGTGCCGCACCGAACGCCCCGACCTTCGCGAGCTCGGGGCCGATCGCGTCGCGTGCCATCACGCGGTCTGACGCGGCTCGCGGCGCGCCGGTGACGCCCCTAGATTCCGGCGACCCTTCCACCCCGGAGCGCGGATGTCCCGGCAGCTGATCGCGAGCGGCGCGCCGTGGGAGCCCATCGTCGGCTATTCCCGCGCCGTCCGCGTCGGCAACGTCGTGCACGTGGCGGGCACCACCGCCACCGGCCCTGACGGCGCCATCGTCGGTGCCGGAGACGCCTACCGGCAGATGCAACAGGCGCTTCGGAACATCGAGGCCGCGCTGGCCAAGGCCGGCGCCACGATGGGCGATGTCGTCCGCACCCGCGTCTTCGTGACCGACATCTCCCGGTGGCAGGAGGTCGGGAAGGCCCACGGCGAGGCGTTCGCGGACATCCGGCCGGCGTCGACGATGGTCCAGGTCGTGGCGCTGGTGGATCCCGCGATGCTGGTGGAAGTCGAGGTCGACGCGATCATCGGTTCGGCCGGCTGACACACCCCGTCGCCGGAACCTTTCCATTCAGGGACCATGCCCACCCCGCTCATCCAGGTCGACGCCTTCAC
>DATIEF010000203.1:0-3218 GCA_035455865.1 Gemmatimonadales bacterium
CGGCCGATGCCGTGCTGCGGGCGGCCTACGCCGTGGAGGATGTGTGGCAGGAATTGAGGCCCTGACCCCGGACGCCGCCCGCCGCCTGTCGGAGGTGGCGCGCCGGGTCGAACGGGAGGTCTCGTCGGTCGTCCTCGGACAGCCCGCCGCCGCGCGCGACGTGCTGGTGGCGCTTCTCGCCCGCGGGCACGTGCTGCTGGAGGGGGTGCCCGGCACCGCCAAGACCCTCCTCGTGCGCGCGCTGGCCCGCGCGGTCGGGGTCGGGTTCCGGCGGATCCAGTTCACCCCGGACCTGATGCCCTCGGACATCACGGGCATCAACCTCCTCACCGGCCAGGGGCAGTTCACCTTCCGCGCCGGCCCGATCTTCTCCGACTTCGTCCTCGCCGACGAGATCAACCGCGCGCCCGCCAAGACCCAGGCGGCGCTCCTCGAGGCCATGCAGGAGCGGAGCGTGACCGTCGACGGTGAGACCCATCCGCTCCCGGCGCCGTTCACGGTCTTTGCCACGCAGAACCCGGTGGAGTTCGAGGGGACCTACCCCCTCCCCGAGGCGGAACTCGACCGTTTCGTGGTCAAGGTGCTGGTGGGCTATCCCGATGCGGCCACGGAGCAGGGGATCCTGGCCCGCGTGCTCGGCGGCTTCGAATCGGACGACCCGTCGAGCTACGGCACCGCGGTGGCGGTGGACGCCGCGGGGCTCGCCGAGCTCCGCCTGGCCGCGCGCGGCGTGCGGGCCGAGCCCGCGATCACGCAGTACGTCGCGGCGCTCGTCCGCGCCACCCGCGAGGCGCCGGCCATCACGATGGGCGCCTCCCCCCGCGCCACGGTCTGGTTGCTCAAGGCCAGCCAGGCCGCGGCGCTGATCGAGGGCAGGGAGTACGTCACTCCGGATGACGTCAAGGCGATGGCGCCCGCCGTGCTCCGGCACCGCATCGTGGTGGCGCCGGAACTCGAGCTCGAAGGGGTCTCCCCCGATCGGGCGCTGGAAGGGATCCTGCAGTCGGTCGACGTCCCGCGCTGAACCGGGGCGCCGCGGCAGTTCACCATCGATGGGAGTGCGTATGCGTATCCGCCCGATCCTCCTCCTCCTGCTGGCCGCCGCGTCCGCGCCGGTGGCCGCGCAGCAGCCCGCCCGCGCCGTCCGGCGCACCATCCCGATCACCCGCGCCTTCGAGGCGGGGCTCGCCTCCGGCGCGCGGGACTCCCTCGGCACCCCGGGGCCCCGGTACTGGCAGCTCCGCACCGATTACGTGATCGACGCCAGGCTCGACGCCACCACCGGCCTCGTCACGGGCCGCGAGACGATCGCCATCGACAACCCGAGCGACTCGACGCTCGGCGTCGTGTACCTCCGGCTCCTGCAGAACCTCTTTGCCCCGAATGTCGAACGGGCGGAGTCGGAGCCGAGCCTCACCGACGGGATGAAGGTCACCAGGCTCGTCGCCAACGGCACGTCCGTGAACGTCGACAGCGCGGCGGAGGACTGGAGCCACCGGACGGTGGTCCGGGTACGGCTGGCCACGCCCATCCCCGCGCACGGCACCGGCACCATCGCGGCCGAGTGGTCGTTCACGGTGCCGATGGTGCCGCTCGATGAGCGCGGCGACCGGATGGGGAGCTGGGAACACCGGCTCTACCAGGTGGCGCAATGGTATCCGCAGCTCGCGATGTACGACGACCTCCGCGGCTGGAACACCGATCCGTACCTCGGCGCCGCGGAGTTCTTCAACAACTTCGGGTCCTTCGACGTCCGGCTCGACCTCCCGGCCGGATGGCTGGTCGGCGCCACCGGGGTGCTGCAGAACGCCGACTCGGTGCTGACGCCGATGGTGCGCGCGCGGCTGGCCCGCGCCACCGACAGCGACAGCCAGGTGAGCATCGTCGGCGTCGACGAGCGTGGTGCGGGGAAGGCCACCGCCGCCGGCGACCGGCTGGTGTGGCACTTCCGGGCCGACAGCGTGGCCGACTTTGCCTGGGCCACGTCGGACGAGTTCGTCTGGGACGCCACCCGCGCCACCATTCCCGGCAAGGGCGTGATCCCGGTCAACATCCTCTACTGGCCGGAGCACGCCGAGTACCGGCAGACCGGCGTCTATGCCCGGCACGCGCTCGAGTACTACTCGAAGCTCTGGATGCCGTACGCCTTCCCCCAGCTGACGCAGGTGGACGGCCCCGAGCTCGGGATGGAATACCCGATGTTCATCATGAGCGGCAGCGGGCGGGGCGTCACCGACCACGAGATCGGCCACGAATGGTGGCCGATGATGGTCGGCGTCAACGAGACCTGGTACGGCTGGATGGACGAGGGCTTCAACCAGTACATGAACCGGCTCTCCTCCTTCGACTTCCGCGGCCTGCCGGCCAACAACGACTCCCTCGGCCAGGCGTACGGGAAGGTCTCCGGCCGGGAGACCGAGCCGCCGATGATGTGGGACGGCAACTACGCCGGGCCGATGTACGGCTTCACGACATACGGCAAGGCGCCGCTCATGCTCTCAGCGCTCGGCGGCGTGGTGGGCGATTCGGCCGTGGTGGCCGCGATGCGCGCGTACGCCAACGCGTGGCGCTTCAAGCACCCCTCGCCCTGGGATTTCATGTTCGCGATGGACCACGCGCTCCACCGGGACCTCGGGTGGTTCTGGTATTACTGGCTCTTCACCACGGAGTCGGTGGACGGGTCGATCGCCAAGGTGGAGACGAAGGGCGGGCGGACGCTCGTCACCGTGCACCAGGCGGGCGAGATGCCCTCGCCGGTGGTGCTGCGGGTGGAGTTCGCCGCGAAGGGCCCGGCCATCCGGCCGATGCCGAACGCGGTCGTCTCGGGGAACACCGCCACCGTCACCTGGCCGGTGGACGTCTGGTCCGGCGGCGCGCGCGATTTCACGGCGGCGCTCGACTTCGGCCCGCGGAAGATCGAGCGCATCACGCTCGATCCGGGGATGCGCTTCCCCGACCGCGATCCGGCCGACAACACCTGGCCCCGGGCGCCGGTGAAGTGATCCCGCTCCCGAGCCGGCGGTGGTTCGTGGTCGCGGCGGCGCTTGCCGTCGCGGCCCCGCTCGCGCTCGTCTGGCCGGGGGCGTCGGCGTTCCTGATCGTGGCCGACCTCTCGTGGGTCGCCGCCTTCTGGCTCGACTGGTACCTCTCCCCCGCCGAGTCCGACATTTCGGTGGAGCGGGACGCGCCGGCGGCGTTCAGCATCGGTCGGGCGTTCC
>DATIEF010000204.1:0-4774 GCA_035455865.1 Gemmatimonadales bacterium
CCGGGGCTCCACCAGGACCGCGTCGACCGCCGGCGGTCCATCGGCCACCGCCGCCGCGTCCGCCCGGCCGGCCACGCGCGCCACCCGCCAGACCAGCATCCCCTCTCCACGCAGGCGCACCACGGTCTCCGCCGAACACGATCCGTGCAGCTGGGCCCCGCGGATCCCGGTCACGTCCCTCATCTTGAGGATAGCGTCGGCGTCATCGGACGCGAACACTCCGAATACTGGCCGGGCGGCGGCGGCCCCGACGATCGCGCGTGCCTCGAGGGCGCTCACCACGCGGCGGGAGCCGGGCACTAGGATGATACCAAGGTACGATGCTCCGCCCGCTACGGCTACCGCCGCATCCTCGGCGCGACGGAGCCCGCAGACCTTCGCCTCAACGCCCACGGCGCGGCACCCCCGCGATCGCGGACACCAGGGGCGCGGGCGCGGTGCTCCGGGAGAGCGCGCTCCCGACCAGCACGGCATCCGCCCCCGCTTCCGCCGCCGCCGCCGCGTCCGCGGCCGACGCGATCCCGCTCTCCGCCACCGCCACGCGGTCCGCCGGCACCCGCGAGATAAGCGCCCACGCGGCGCCCGGATCGACCCGGAGGTCGGAAAGATCCCGGCTGTTGATCCCCACGACGGGCGCGCCGGCCTCGAGCGCGACGTCGACCTCGAGGGCGGAGTGCGCCTCGACCAGCGTACCGAGTCCGAGCGCGCTGGCCGCGCGAAGGAGCGCCGGCAGTTCCCGCGACGAGAGCGCCCGGACGATGAGGAGCACCGCCGCGGCACCCGCCGCGCGCGCTTCCACCAGCTGGATCTCGTCGACGATGAAATCCTTGCGGAGCACGGGCACCGACACCCCCGCCACCACCGCCTCCAGGTCGCCGATCGACCCGCCGAACCGGGTCGGCTCGGTCAGGACCGACACCGCCCGGGCGCCGGCCGCGGCGTATGACCGGGCGTGCGCCGCCGGGTCGAGCCGCGCCGCAATCACCCCCTCCGACGGCGAGCGCCGCTTGACCTCGGCGATGAGCGCGAGCCCCCGCCCAGTGCGCAAGGCATCCAGGAACGACGGCGGATCCGGGCGGGCGGCCGCCGCGCGCTCGAGCTCGGCCTGCCGGAGCCGGAGCGCGGCGAGGCGAGTCCGGGTCTCCACCAGGATCCCGGCCAGGACATCGCCGCTCTTGCCCTTCGGCCCCTTTTCGGGTAGGTTCATTCGGAGTCCGTTCGGTCACCCATCGACCCGGGGGAGCGATGCCGCTCACCAAGCGCCAGAGCGAGATCCTCGAATTCGTCCGCGGCTACATCACCGAGCAGGGCTACGCGCCCAGCTTCGAGGAGATCGCGGGCCGGTTCGAGTTCCAGTCGCTCGCCACCGTGCACGAGCACCTCAGCAACCTGGAGCGGAAGGGGTACATCCGCCGGGCCCATAACGAGAGCCGTGCCATCGAGGTGCTCCCGCCCCGCGGCCAGGCCATCGCCACCGAGATACCCCTCCTCGGCACGGTGGCGGCGGGCCTCCCGATCGAATCGCTGGCGCACGACGAGACCGTCGCGGTGCCGGACGACCTCCTGCCGCGCCGCGGGCCGAACTACGCGCTCCGAGTGCGGGGCCAGTCGATGATCGACGAGCACATCTGCGACGGCGACGTCGTCGTGGTGCACGGCCGCGAGGCCGCCGAGAACGGCGAGATGGTCATCGCGCTGGTCAACGGCGCCGAGGCCACGGTCAAGAAGTACTACCGCGAGCCCGGCGGCTGGGTCCGCCTCCAGCCCGCCAACGCCACGATGAGCCCGATGCGCTTCCAGGAGCGCGATGTCGTGATCCAGGGCGTGGTAGTGGGCGTCCTCCGCAAGTACTGACCTCACAGGCCCGCCCGCAGCCGGTCGAGCCGCGCCGCGGCGCGTCCGTCGTCGAGGGCCCGGGCCGCTTCCGCGAGCGCCTCGCGGAACGTGCGCGTCCCCGCTGACACGTAGATCGCCGCGGCGGCATTGAGCAGCACCGCCGCCCGCGCCGGCCCGTCCGCCGCGCCCCGCAGCAATCCCTCGACCCGGCGCGCGTTCTCCGCCGGTGTTCCACCCGCCAGCGCCGCCGGATCCACCGTGGCCACGCCGAGCCCCACGGGATCGAGCGTCCACTCCCGCACGTCCCCACCCCGCACCTCCCATACGGTGGTCGGACCCACCGGACTCACCTCATCCATCCCCGCCTCACCGTGGACCACGAGCGCGTGGAGTGCGCCGAGCCGCGCGAGGGCCTGCGCCAGCACCGGGCCGCGGGCGCGGTCGGCAACGCCCAGCACCTGGCGCCGGGCACCCGCCGGATTGCCGAGGGGGCCCACGAGGTTCATCACGGTGGGAATGCCGAGCTCGCGGCGCACGGGACCGGCGTGCCGGAGCGCCGGGTGGTAGGTGGGTGCATAGAGGAAGGCGATGCCGACGAGCGCGAGCGTGCGGGCCGCCACTTCCGGGGAGATGTCGATGGCCACGCCGAGCGCCTCGAAGACGTCGGCCGAGCCGCTCTTCGAGGTGAAGCTGCGGTTGCCGTGCTTGGCCACCGGCACGCCGGCGCCGGCGGCCACGAGGGCCGCGGCCGTCGAGATGTTGAAGGTCGGCACCGTGCCGCCCCCGGTGCCGCAGGTGTCGACCAGTTCATCCTGGCGCTCGACGCCTTCGAGTGGCACCATCGCCCGGCGGAGCGCGGCGGCGGCGCCGGCGATCTCCTCGCCGGTCTCCCCCAGCACGCGGAGCCCCACGAGCAGCGCCGCGACCTGCGCCGGCGTCGCGTGCCCCTGCATCAACTCGTCGAACGCCGCCCCGGCCGCATCGGCCGAGAGGTGGCGGCCGTGGGCCAGCTCGACGATGGCGTGTGCGAGGGGATCTGATCGGTCAGGTGAACGATTCATCAGGCGACACGGAAAGGGCGGCGGGAGGGGCGCACGAGGCTGCCGGAGTGTACCGGCCGACGACGGCTTTTGTCAACGCTGACAACGAGTTGCGGCGCTTGTTGGGGGAGCCCGAGCGGGCTAGATTCCGGCCCGATGACCCGCACCTTTCTTGCCCGGTTGCACTACGCCGGGGGCGGATTCCTCGGATGGCAGCGTCAGGCCGAGGGACGCACGGTCCAGGGTGAGTTCGAACGGGTCCTCGAGCGGCTGGTGGGCCACCGGGTGGCTGCGCACGCCGCGGGTCGGACCGACGCGGGGGTCCACGCGCTCGGAATGGGAGTGAGCTTCTCGCTCCCCGAGCGGTGGGAGGCGGCGGCGGTGGCGCGGGCGCTCAACGGCCTGCTGCCGTCGGACTGCTGGGTCGAGTCGGTGGAGCAGATGCGGTCGGGCTTCCATGCGCGCCGGAGTGCCACGGGCCGACGCTACCGGTACGACGTCGGCACCGACCTCGCGGCGCAGTCGCCCTTCCGGCGGCCGTACGAATGGGCGCTCTCCCGTCCCCTCGACCACGGGGCGCTGGACGCCGCCGCGGCACAGGTCCGCGGGACGCACGACTTCTCCGCATTCGCGGTGCGGGGCGAGCCGAAGCCGCACTACCAGTGCACGCTGCGCCTGGCGGAGTGGGAACGCCGGCCGGACGGTGCCGGGGCGCGGTTCCACGTGGCGGCCGACCGGTTCCTGCACCACATGGTGCGGATGCTCGTGGGGACGATGGTGGACATCGCCCTTGGACGGCGACCGGCGGCAGACATCGGCGCCCTGCTGGCGGCGGGGGACAACCGGGAGACGAGTCCCCCGGCCCCCCCGCAGGGGCTCTACTTCGTGGCGGCGGACTACCCGGCGGAGTGCTTTGCGGACGATACCGACCCTCGAACGTGACCTGGCGCGCGCGGCCGTGCTCGCGGCGCTGCTCCTCGGAGCGGCGGCCGCTCCCGCGGCGGCGCAGGATCCACGGCCTACCCACTCCCCCACCGACACCCGCCGCACGGCCCTGGTCGACGCCGCGGCCCGGGTGAGCCCGTCGGTGGTCTCGATCAGCGTCCAGTCGCACCAGCGCACCACCGCGCAGAGCCCGTTCGACCTCTTCTTCATCCCGCAGGTCACGGAACGTGCCGTGACGACCTACGGCACCGGGTTCGTCATCCGTGCCGGCGGGTACATCGTGACCAACCAGCACGTGGTGGCCAACGCGGAGTCGATCACCGTCACGCTCCCCGACGGCACCGACCTGCCGGCCACGCTGGTGGGCGCCGATCCCCTCTCCGACATCGCGGTGGTCAAGGTCGACCGCCGCGGCCTCCCGGTCCCGCCGATGGGCCGCACCTCCGACCTGATGATCGGCGAGTGGGCGGTGGCCCTCGGCAACCCGTTCAACTTCCTCCTCGGGAACGCGGAACCGACCGTCACCGCCGGCGTGGTGAGCGCCACCGGGCGGAACATCCTGCCCCAGGGCGATGAGACCGGGCTCTACCTCGACATGATCCAGACCGACGCCGCCATCAACCACGGCAACTCCGGCGGCCCGCTGGCCAATGCGCTCGGCGAGGTCATCGGCGTCAACTCGTCGATCTTCACCAGCGGCGGCGGGTCGATCGGCCTCGGCTTCGCGATCCCGATCGAGCGCGCGCTCCGCGTGGCCGACGAGCTCATCCGGACCGGCGCGGTGCGCCGCCCCTGGGTGGGGCTCGACGTGGCCGGGGCCGAGAGCATGCGCGACTGGAAGACCCAGGGCGGCGTCGCGGTGACGCGCGTGGCCGCAGGGGGCCCCGCCGCGCTCGCCGGCATCCACCCGGGCGACGTGCTCGTCTCCGCCGACGGCCGACGGCTCCGCAACT